>JALQTD010000058.1 GCA_023264155.1 Flavobacteriales bacterium
TCCCCCTCTACAACCGCCCGGACGAGATCCGGGAACTGCTGGACAGCTTGTGCGTGCAATCCGACCCGGGTTTCGAGGTAGTGGTGGTCGAGGACGGCTCTGAAATTCGGTCGGAAGGCATCGTGAAGTCCTTCGCAGACCGGCTGCAAGTTGCGTACTTCGAGAAGCCCAACTCCGGACCAGGCCAAAGCCGCAACTACGGCGCCGAACGCGCCACAGGCGAATACCTCATTTTCCTCGATTCCGATTGCATCATCCCGCCGGATTACGTGCGTTCGGTGCGCGAGTTCCTGCGCAAACACCCCGTTGATGCCTTCGGTGGCCCTGATCGCTCGGACGATTCCTTTACGCCCATACAGAAGGCGATTAATTACAGCATGACGTCGTTGTTCACCACAGGCGGGATACGGGGCAACACGAAGAGTGTCGAGAAGTTCCACCCGCGCAGTTTCAACATGGGCTATACGCGGGAAGTGTTCGAGGTGACCGAAGGGTTTGCTAAAATGCGTTTTGGCGAAGACATCGACATGAGCATCCGCATGATGAAGGCGGGATTCAGCACCGCCCTCATTCCCGATGCGTATGTCTTCCATAAGCGTCGGAGCACTTTTCGGCAGTTCTTCAAGCAGGTTCACAACTCGGGTATCGCCCGCATCAACTTGTTCAAGCGCCACCCGAAGAGTTTGAAGCTGGCCCACTTTTTCCCGGCGGCTTTCACCGTGGGCATCGGAGGGGCGGTCGCGCTAGCTGTGCTTGGCTTTCCGTGGTTGGCCGCAGCGTACGGGGTTTATTTTGTGGCGATTCTGCTGCAGGCGACCTGGCAATACCGGTCGTTGCGCATCGGTGGCTTGTCCGTGTTGGCCAGCGCCATCCAACTGACTTCCTACGGGCTGGGGTTCATCAAGGCGGTGTGGCGCAGGCTGGTGCTGCGGGGGGATGAGTTTGCGGCCTTCGAGAAGAACTTTTACAAGTAAGGCCGGCCTCAGCGCGGGATGATTTTGCCCGCTCCGCTGACCTCCGTCATGACGGAGTGGGGATTGCCGGCGTACCGGATGGTTCCCGCGCCGCTCGCTTCGGCTTCGAGGGACTCAGTGGCCGTGACTTCGGCGGTTCCGGCTCCGGAGACTTCGATTTCCAGGGTGGCGACCGAGAGGGGATAGGCATGCAGGTCGCCGGCGCCGCTGAGTTCGATGGTGGCACGGCCGGCGCTGCCTGCGAGGAAGAGGTTGCCGGCTCCCGACACTTCGGCTTCGAGGAGGTCGGTGCCGAAGGTGGCGTGGCAGTCGGCTGCGCCGGAGAGATCGATCTGGACGAGGGGGGACGTGAAGGGGCCTTGGATCTGGATTTGGCCTGCGCCCGATGCGTCCACCCCTGCGAACGCCGGCATCGTGATGTCGACGTACACCTTCTCCTTGTTCAGCACGTTCAGCGCTTCCCACCAGTCGCGCTCCTCCTCGATGATGAGCACGTGGCCGTGCAACGACAATTTCAAGGCGTCGAAGCGCTCGCCCTCACCACGGGCAGTGATGCTGAATGGACCGGGTTGGATGCTGACTTCAAAACTACCCTCGACGCGCACGCGATCGAAGTGGCTGAGGTCGAAGGACTTGGATTGTTGACCGAACAACGAAGTGCTCAGCAGCAGCAACAGCAGGCAAGGCAGGAGCAGGCGCATGGGTTCACGATTTTGCTTCGAATGTAGCCGAAGCCTGCGCACGCCACATGCCAAAAAGTGGCAATCTTTTTCCTCAAGGCTCATCCCCGGCGTCCGCCCAAGTGAACGAAACCCCCAATCCGATTTGGACATCGCCCGTAGCGAAGTGCCGCCCGTACACGAAATCCATCATCCAAGCTTCGTCGATGACCCGCTGGAACCCAAGGTTCACACTCGCGCCAGCGTGCTGAAAGGCAAAGGGCTCAACGAAGGCAGACCACCCTTGCACCCCGACCACCCGGGATAGCACCACGGACGCCATCCACGCCGAGTCGTCCCCCTTTTTTGACCAGCCCACGTTGCTTGTCGCCGACCAAAGCTGCCCCCAGCTCCGCCCCATGCACAGCCGATGCAACATGGGTACGCCTTTCAAGGAACTCACTTGCGCACCAGGATTGATGCCGAACTCAGCCAACCAACAGGCGTCCCAATCGCCCCAGAATTCACCAGGCACCGCGAATTTGGCCCCCAACATGGCGTCCTGCACTTGCCCCACTTGCTGGGCAAACCTCGCGCCGGCCCTCAACTCAATGCCCTCACGGACCCCATACCGCATCACCCCAAGTGGCGCAGAATAACTGAATCCGGGCAGCCCATCTGCATCCGTGGTCCAGTTCATCACCCCGCCAATTTCAGCTCGCCCAAACCCTTCCGGAACGACCGTGGCAGCAGCCGATTCGCTGGGCCGATCCGGCGCAATGTCCCCTTGCGCTCGCGTGATGCCTGCGCATAGAAATGCCAGTGCCGACCCGATGATAAAGTGCTTCATGCTCCTAAAATACGGCAGGCGGCACTCTCGTGATTACGCCGTTCGCTTGGCACGCGGCTGAAGGAAGAGTCAGCTTGCTGGACGGGGAGGGGCAATCCAAGCAGCCAGGACGACCGCTCATTCAATGCCGAACCGCTTTGCAATCCAATCGTCGAAGTCCACGCCGTCTGGAACCTCGAGTTTCTTGCGCAGCCGCCCGCGTATGTTGTATACGTAACTCACGCTCAGGTCCAAGATTTGGGCGATTTCCTTAGAGGACCGACCGTGAGCGAGCAGGTGCAGGACTTCCTCTTCGATCGGGCTCATGTCCAGTTCTGGCTGAGCGCGTTGGATGGTGCTGGAGGCCGGTTGTTCCAACCATTCCGCTTCGAGCCGGTCGATGGCCTGCATTAAATCAGCCGCAGAATGGGAAGTCTGAAGGCGTTCCCGAATTTCATTGAGGCCTTTTCGTATTCGTTTTCGCGTCACCAAATAAGCTTCTTCCTTCTTCGTTTGCGCGCGCTTTCGTTGCCAAAACCATCCCCCAAATGCAATGGCCACAGCGGCGAGCACCATCCACCACGCAGGAGAAGGGCGCTCCGTGCTCTTTACTGTCGGGCCCATTTCCGCCTTTACAGGCAAAGGTGCTGGGAGTGAAATGCGTTCATGGTCCTGAAGCCAACGAATGATGGACCACGCTTCATGGGAAACGGCCTCGTTCAGCGTGTCGTTTCGGGATACCTCCGACCGCAAGGGTTGATAGAGCAGGCGTTCAAATTGCCACCCTTCGTCACTCACCTCGCAGTTGAATGCCCTGGATTGCAACGTGGGGTACATCTCTCGAAAGCCGGGGAGGTCATTTTCCAGCAAATAGTACCGTGAAATGAGGCGGATGTAGGTGCAATCGTTTCCTGGGGTGACTTCCAACGTATCAAGGCCGAGCATAAGATTTCGAGCAAGGCCCAAATTGCGCGATTCCAGGGCTATGGATAAGTGATTCAGGTTGACATTGAAAAGCAAGTTCACTTCAAGCTGTCCCGATTCAGTGAGGATCCGGTCAATGAACTGTTGGGCCCGCTTCCAATTTTTTCGAGAAATTTCGAGTGCCGCCAGGTTGTTGAGGATGTAAGGGGACTGCCGCTTGTTTGCATAGCGGAGCGCCTGTTCCAAAGCGAAGTAGACCGAATCGGCGGGGTCGCCACGTTTGTCGAAGGCGGCACTGAGGTTGTTCAACGCCTCGTGCTTAAAGGTCGAATCCGAGGGCAGGGATGCCGCCTTCTTGAACGCGTTGACCGCTTGGTCCCACGCTTGAACCCGGTAATGAAGTGCCCCCTGAAGAAACGCGTGACGGGCGCACGCGTCCTCGCATTCAGGTTGAGGTTGGGTTTGTGCTAGCCAATCTTGCGGCAAATCATCCGCATCAAGCACCCAACCGTTCAGGCGCATGACCTGTTCGACGTACTGATCGGTACAGCTTCCAGGAGCACGAGCGGCTAACGAATCAGCGATGCGCAGAAAATCGCCGGATGACCGAGGGGTCGCTGAGCGAAACAGTGCGTGAACTGCTTGGTCCGATTCGAGCCATTGGGCCGCTTGGCACACTCCGATGAGAGGTGCCAAAACCAACCCAATTCCCAACGCAAGTTGTTTAATCCGCATCGCGCTTCAAATTTGCGTGAATTCAGTTCATTCGGCCCTGTTTTGCAGTTGCATTGACGCTGAATAGGTTTGCTTTTTTTTGTTTATGTGAATGGGTTCACATAATCTGATATGTCATGCCAGGTGATGGGCAATGAAATTATTCCCCTCCGGAAGAACCGATTTCAAGACCAATTCGGTTCCATTTGGAGGTGCTCAAACAGGGCCTTGTTATGAGGTGCGTAGAATGCCTGTAGCCTCGTCATGATTTCTGCAGGCGGAATTGAAGGGTTTGGATTGGTGTTCCGAACGATTGATTTCAAAGGTGCATAAGGCACTCCGAGAAAGTCTTGAATCCGCTTGCTGGTTTCGTCGCTCCAGGTTTTGATCTCGTTGTTTTGGAGGATGAGCAATTGTTCTTCGGGGAAGCGCTCTAAAATTGACTTGATGGTGGTCAAATACATTCCGCGCTCAATGTAGTTGGTATACAGGCTGCTGCTAGCGCCTTGTGCCATTCGCTCGAAGTTTTCTAGGATCGCTTGCTCAAATGAAAGCGTTTCGACGAAGTGCTGAGACGTCTGGGGGGACCGCCGGTGGTTCATGGACCAATGGGAATAAGCACGCTTTGCAGGGTCACGGATGACAAAGATCAATTTCATTTTGGGTTGATAGTCCCGGATACGCTCCAGGTACAAAGGCGAGGCCGAGTACCGGGGGGTTGCATCCATGAACACTGTGTTGGAGGCAGTGAACGCTGGCAGCTTGAAATGGGCCCGATAACGACTGAGGTCGTTCAAGTGGTCGATCCGATCGTCGGAGAAAAAGTGCAACTCCTTATTGTATCCCCCTTGGAGCAACTTGTGCTGCATCAGGGTATGGAAGAGCGCCGTGGTGCCCCCTTTTTGAACGCCGATGATCATCGCGCTGGGCTCGTTGTAATGTCCAAGCCAAACAAGGGGCCTTCTCAGGTCTTCTTGCCGGCATTTGAGCCAAGTCTTCATTTCCCTGAGTGCCTGAATTTTACTGAAATCCATGAGGCAGGTTACGAGTGAATCCGAGAAGATGTTTCCTTGGTGCGTCAAACAATAAAGCGCTGGACCCACAGGTCCAGCGCTCCATTGAAAGTCAAGACTGAAATTCGTTTACAGCAAATCGAAGCGGTCGAGGTTCATGACCTTCGTCCAAGCGGCAATGAAGTCGTCAACGAACTTCTCTTTTGCGTCGTTTTGGGCGTAAACCTCTGCGATGGCGCGCAGTTCGGAGTTGCTGCCGAAAATGAGGTCGGCACGGGTGGCCGTCCACATGACTTCGCTGGTTTTGCGGTTGCGGCCTTCGAATACCTTCTCCGCTTCGTCGATGGGTGACCATTGGGTGTCCATGCTGAGCAAGTTGAGGAAGAAGTCGTTGGTGAGTTTGCCTGTTTGGTCCGTTAAAATGCCGACGTCTGAACCGTCCCAATTCGCATTCAGAGCCCGCATTCCGCCCACCAAAACGGTCATTTCCGGAGCCGTCAAGGTCAGCAGCTGTGCCTTGTCCACCAGCAGCTCCTCCACCGTCAGCGTGTAGTCGTTCTCCTGGTAATTGCGGAAACCATCGGCCATGGGGGCCAGCAGATCCATAGAGGCGATGTCCGTCATTTCTGCCGAGGCGTCCATGCGGCCCGGCGTGAAGGGGACGGTCTTGTTGTAGCCTGCTGCGGCCGCGGCTTGTTCGATGGCAGCGCTTCCTCCCAGCACAATGAGGTCCGCAATGGACACCCGCTTGCCGCTGCGCTCGAAGTCGGCCTTGATTTCCTCGTACTTAGCGAGCACCCGCTCAAGTTGCTCCGGGTTGTTGACCTCCCAGCTGCGCATGGGTTCGAGCCGGATGCGCGCGCCGTTCGCACCGCCGCGGTTGTCGGAGTAGCGGAAGGTGGAGGCAGAGGCCCATGCCGTGGAAACGAGTTCGGCCGTCGTGAGTCCGCTGGCGAGGATGGTGCGCTTGAGTGCGGCTTGATCCGCGGCGTTGATGACGGGGTGGTCGCACACCGGGATGGGGTCTTGCCAAATGAATTCCTCCGCCGGCACTTCGGGGCCCACGTAGTTGGTGCGCGGTCCCATGTCGCGGTGGGTCAGCTTGAACCACGCCCGAGCGAAGGCCGCCTCGAACTCCTCGGGGTTCTCAAGGAAGCGCCGTGAAATCTTTTCGTACGCGGGGTCGAATCGCAGCGACAAGTCCGTCGTCAGCATGGTGGGGCGGTGGAATTTCTCGGGGTCGAAAGGGTCCGGAACCATGGCCTCGGCGTCGGAAGCGACCCATTGGTGCGCGCCTGCGGGGCTCTTCGTGAGCTCCCATTCGTGGGCAAACAGGGCTTTGAAGAAGCCGTGGCTCCATTCGGTAGGGGTCTTCGTCCAAATCACTTCCAACCCACTGGTGATGGCGTCCGCGCCCACGCCGCTGCCGTAACTGCTCTTCCAACCGAAGCCCTGCTCTTCGATGGGGGCAGCCTCAGGCTCAGGCCCGACGTGCGAGGCAGGGCCGGCGCCGTGCGTCTTACCGAGCGTATGTCCGCCGGCCACCAAGGCCACGGTTTCTTCGTCGTTCATCCCCATCCGACCGAAGGTTTCTCGGATGTCGTGGGCCGCGAGGACCGGGTCGGGATTGCCATCGGGGCCTTCCGGGTTCACGTAGATGAGTCCCATTTGGACTGCAGCAAGCGGGCTTTCCAACTTCCGGTCACCTTCGTAGCGATCGTTAGCCAGCCATTCCGATTCCTTGCCCCAATACACGTTGCTCGCCGGCTCCCACACGTCCGCCCGGCCGCCGCTGAATCCGATGGTCTCGAAGCCCATGTCCTCCAAGGCCACATTGCCCGCGAGGACCATCAAATCGGCCCACGAAATCGCTTGGCCGTACTTCTGCTTCACCGGCCACATCAACCGCCGCGCCTTGTCGAGGTTTGCGTTGTCGGGCCAGCTGTTGATCGGCGCGAACCGCTGTTGGCCTTCACGGGAACCTCCGCGGCCATCACCGGTACGGTAGGTTCCTGCGCTGTGCCAGGCCATCCGGATGAACAACCCGCCGTAATGCCCCCAGTCGGCGGGCCACCAATCTTGCGAATCCGTCAAGGCCGCCCGAATGTCCGCCTTTAGCGCATCGTAGTCCACTCCGCTAAACGCGTCCCGGTAGTTGAAGTCTTCGCCCAAAGGATTGGACTTCTCGCTGTGCTGACGGAGCACTGAAAGGTCAAGCTGGTTGGGCCACCAGTCGCGGTTGGTTGTGGCTTTGCCTGCCATGTTCTCGCCGGCGTGGAAGGGGCAACCTGCAGCAGACTCGCCGTGTCCTGCTTCGCAATCAGCGTGGTCATGGGATCCGCAGCCAGCCAATGCAATCGAGGCTGCTGCCGCCCAAGTCATGATGGAATAGCGCATGTTTCAATGAGTTAAGGTGCGCAAATTCCGAAGGGCAACTCCATAGAGCAAATAAATAAACCTTATGCAGTCATAGACCGCCTTTATGCTCCGGGGGCTTTTTGAATCCATTGGTATATAAAAACTTACCAATCGTATCTAAAAATAGCCAGGGTGAATAGAATTCCCTTTTTTCGCTCAAAACTCACCGTCATGCAAAAAGCTCTATTCTTCCTTATTTGCCTGCTTGCACTTGGCAGTGCAGCTGCTCAGATTAACGAACAGCAGAGCGGAAGCCGCACGTATGAGGCCCTCGATGCCCGCGAAGTGGCAGACGGAATCGAAACCCTGCAATCCGATGTGGACACCTTGCTCAGCGATGTGGCTGCGCTGGAATCTGTGGTGACTTCCGGCAGCAACGCTGCTGCGGCAGCTGGTCGCGTCAATGCTGATGGAACGTTGCTAAGCGGATACAACATGACGTCGACCCTGATCAGCACGGGGAATTACGCAATCACTTTCGATGTTCCGCTTGAAAATGCGGACTACGCCATCATGGTCCAGCCCATCGGCACGACGAATGACACCCCGGCCCACATCGCTCCCGCGGACATCACGACCACGGGCTTCATCGTGAAACTGGGCGATGGGGACAACGGTGGCGGGGCCGAACCGGCGGTGAACCGGGCGTTCTCGGTGATGGTGGTCGCTTGGTAGGAGGTGCTATCTTGTCCGCATGGATGAACGAGTCGATGCGTTTTTGGACAACGCAAAGTTGTGGCAGCCCGAACTGAGGCGGTTGCGGGAGTTGTTGTTGGAATGCGGATTGGACGAGCAGTTCAAGTGGCGTGCGCCGTGCTACACCTGGGAGGGCAAAAACATTGCGATGATCGGGGGGTTCAAGGCGCACTGCGTCCTCGCGTTTTTCAAGGGGGCGCTGCTCCGGGATCCGGCGGGGCTGCTGGTCCAGCAGGGGCCGAACACGGAGTCGTCGCGCTCGTACCAGTTCACGGCGGTGTCCGATTTGGACCGGCATGCGGCGGCCCTGAGGGCCTATGTGCGGGAGGCCATTGAGGTGGAGCAGGCCGGTTTGAAGGTGGAGCACACGCGAGCGGACCAAATCCCGATGCCCGACGAACTCGCCCAGCGCCTCGCCTCGGATTTGGCCCTCAAGACGGCATACGAAGCCCTCACCCCCGGGCGGCGCAAGGCTTACCAACAGCACATCGGCGCGGCGAAACAGGCGAAAACCCGCGCGAGCCGCGTCGAGCAGGCCATTCCGCGCATCCTCGACGGCAAAGGGCTGCACGATTGCATCTGCGGCCTCTCCAAGCGGATGCCGGCCTGCGACGGCTCGCACCGCGCCCTGAAATAACGCAAGGATCCGCCTTGCCGTCACGCACTAAAAAACCCGATCCCTTCGTTTGCCAACCGATGCCTTGGAACCAATCCCCCGATGCGCTTGAGCAATGGTACCGCTCTGCGCCGCGCGATTTCCGTGAATCGTTCAACCGCCAGCCCATGCCCGAGCCGCAGCGTTCGGTTTGGGCGGCCCGGCTCGCCGCCGATGAACAGCCGCCGACGAAGTCAACGGGCTTCCAATGGGCCATCGCTTGTTCGCTCGGGATTGCGGCGATTTTCCTCACGCCGTATTGGGCGAGCGGGGACATGGATCCGGAATGGGCCGCGCCTTTGGTCGCCACCTTGGCGCTGTTTCCGCTCGTCTTGTTCCACGGGTGGCGGCAATGGCCACTTGTGGCGGGTACCGCCGTTGCCGCGGCGGTCGTGGCGGCCTTGTGGTGGGTTTGGGAGGATTTGCCCTCGGGGTGGGTGGTGAGCAGCATAGCGGAGGACCACCCGGAACAGGAGGCCTTGGGGGAGCGCATCAACCTCCTGCGCCAAGTCCGCGACCTGATGATGATCCACTGGCCCATGGTGCTTGTCGGTCTCACCGGCTGGGCTTACACCCGTTCCCGCCCCGCGGAGGAGCGCGTGGATTACGTGCGGCAAGTGCTCGTGGTCGGCATCTTGACGGCCCTCGTCTTCGTGGCGGGTGGCCTGTTGCTCGGGCTGACGAACTTGCTCATGGAGGCCGTGGACGCCCCGAGCAGTTGGCAAGAAGCGGTGAACATTCACCTCGTCGTGTGGGGCTTGAGCGGTGGGCTCGTGTTCGGTCACGCGGTCTGGTTGCGGCATCCCGGTGCACTCGATCGGGTGTTGCCGACTTTGGCTCGGGTGTTCATTCCGTTGTTCGTGTTGCTCGAGGGCGGGTTCCTGATCGCAAATTTGGCGGACGGGTTTGCGGCGCTCGCGTCGGATCGGGAGCAGCTGTTCGTCTTCAACTTGCTCCTGGCCGCCGTCATCGGGCTGGTCCTGCTGCACACGGCGTTCGAGGAGGATGCGCCGCGGTGGTCGCGCGCGCTATTGGTCGCGCTGGTGGGCTTGGGCGTGGTGGCGGATGCCGTGGGATTGGCGGCGATCGTGAGCCGTTTGAGCGAGTGGGGGGCTACGCCAAACCGACTCACCGTCCTCGGTGGCAACCTCCTCTTCCTCGCGACCCTCGTCGCCCTGCTGGTCCGGTGGTTCCGCCCCGCCGCCCGTTCGCCCTTCCTCGCTGCCCGCGCCGTCCTGAACCGGGCACTCGTGGCGTTTTTCGGCTGGGCGTTAGTGGTCACCTTCGGGTTCACCTTGGTCTACGGCTTGCGGGTGAACCGCACCGAACTCGGGCAATTCCAAACGCTCGTGGAAGAGCGCTTCTAATCTGCGGCCTGCAAGTTCGAAATGAGGTTGGCGGCGAACCACCCGTCGATGCCGGAGAAGGTCTGCGGTTTCGTGGTGGTGCCGTCGCGTTGGATGCGGATGCCGTCCTCGAACGTCTCGAGCGAGATCAGCTTGCTGAACGGCACCTTGAAGGCCTTGTTGGGGGACCAGAAGTACACGTGCTTGGTCGTGATGGCGAGCATGCCGGTGCCTTGCAGCTTGAGTTCGTCCACCTTGACGGGTCGGCCCTTGAAGGCACCGGTGCGGTAGTAAACGCCTTTTGTTAGCCGGACGCTGATCCCGTGGCTTCCGCCCACGTATTCAGTTCGGGTGGTGTTTTGGTAAAACTGAACAGGGCTGAAGGTCCAAACAAGTTCCTCGGATTTCTGAAACAAAAAAGGCAGGCCTTCGGGGCTGAAGCGACCGGTGACAGGTGCGCCTTCTTGGAGGTTGCGGACGAGTGCGGCCTTCACAAGGCGTTCCACGGCATCGGTTTGTTTGATGCCCGGATACGCGGCATTTAAGGTGTGTACCCATTCTGAAATCAATTCCTCTTCCTCAGCGGAAAGCACGTTGTCATCGAGCGCTTCGTCCACGATTTGGTCCAGTCCTTGCGCGAGCAGGGAAGTGATTTCGTCGGTTTTTAGGTGAGCACGGGCCGTGAGGTCAGGAATGCCGTCAAGGAAGGGTTGCGCTTCACCGTGGTCCTTGAAGGCGTCGACCAATGCCGCGGGCAGGTCCGCACGAGCCGCTTCATTGGCAGCTTGACATGCCGGGTGGGCCGATCGGAACAAGCCCGCCTTTTCTCCACAGAATATGCATTTTCCCATGCCGTGCAATTTGTTCATCAAAATTAGAGGTTGAAAAGCGAAAAACGAATGAAACCACTTCTCAATTACATTTGCGATAGATTCACATTTTCTATCTGAACCCACATGGCAAGAGGAAACGCGGGGGCAACGGCAGAGTTTAATCAAAACAGGTTGCTCCGCGTGTTGCAGCTTATCCGCTTGTTGCGGTCCGATCGGCACCTGAGCATGGCGGAGTTGTCGGCGGCCATGGAGCTCGGGGAGCGCTCGGTGTACCGCTATTTGAAGTTGCTCGAAGAGGTGGGATTCACGGTGCTGAAGGATCCCGACGGGGGCGTGTTCGTGGCGGGTGAGGAGTTGCGGGATGTGTTCACGCGGGAGGAGGCACTGATGATCCATACGGCGCTGCACGCTGCGTTTCCGGGGGATGAACGGGTAGCCCAAATCGCGTCCAAGCTCGACCTGTTCGAGCCGCAGCAAGAAGTGGCAAGCGCCATTGCTCAGGCGGGCCGGGCCCGGGTTTTGGGCCGCATCTCAGAAGCCATGCAGGCGGGGAAGCGTGTGCTGCTCAAGGGGTATCAATCCGCGAACAGCAACACGGTTAGCAACCGCGAGGTGGAGCCCGTGGAGTTCATCGGTGGGCACACGTTCATCTCGGCTTTCGAGGTGGCGTCGGGGCGCAACAAGTACTACCGGCTGGACCGCATTGCCGACGTGGAGGTGCTCGAGGCGCCGATTTCGGAAGTGGCCTCGCACGAGGTGCACGCGCCGGACGTGTTCGGCTTCGCGCTGGACTTGGATGTGGCCTCGCGCCGGGTCCAGTTGGAGATGTCGTTGCAGGCGGCGCTGTTTTTGAAGGCGGAAGTGCCGCTGGTGGGGCCGCATTTGGTGGCGGTGGCGAACCGGAAGCGGATGGCCTTGGACGTGGTGGTGGCGGACTACCGGCCGGCGGTGCGGTTTGTGCTGCCGTTCGTGCAGGACGGGAGCGTGGAGGTGTTGGGGGATGCGGGCTTCAAGGAGGCGGTGGAGCAGGCGTTGGGGCGGCTGCGCGAGGGCGCTGATTGATGTAGGTACAATTATTTGGAGCCAAACCGTTGCCAGCCGTACCTTTAACGGCATGGAACGCAAGGACTTCATCCGGAAGGGGCTGCTGGGCACGGGGGTGCTCGTGGCGGGCCGGGGTTTGGCCCATGAAAACCGCATCGACGAGCTGAAACCGCTGGAGCCCATGGGGTTCAATCACCTTCCCAACGACAACGACATGAGTGAAAACCGCGTGCTGCACCGGGCGGAGACCCGCGGCGTGGCGAATCACGGTTGGCTCGACAGCCGCCACACGTTCAGTTTTGCGAACTACTACCATCCGGAGCGGATGCACTTCGGCGCCCTGCGCGTGCTCAACGACGACCACGTCGAGCCCGGCCGCGGCTTCGGGACGCATCCCCACGACAACATGGAGATCGTGAGCATTCCGTTGTCGGGCGACCTCGAGCACAAGGACAGCATGGGCAACGTGGCGGTGATCAAGCACGGCGAGATCCAGGTCATGAGCGCCGGAACGGGCATCACGCACAGCGAGTTCAACCGCAACGCCGACCAGCCGGTCAAGTTCCTCCAAATCTGGATGTTCCCGAAGACCCGCAACGTCGAGCCGCGCTACGACCAGCTCCAACTCGACCCGGCTGCCCGGCGCAACCGCCTGCAGCAGGTGTTGTCGCCGAGCCCGGACGACGGCGGGGTGTGGGTGCACCAGGATGCGTGGTGGCACATGGGCACCTTTGACAAGGGGCACCGGGTGAAGCACCCGTTGCAGCGGCCGGCCTCG
>JALQTD010000059.1 GCA_023264155.1 Flavobacteriales bacterium
GTCCAGCTGCAGAAATCGTCCCACACCAACCGGTACGTGGTCATCAAGGCCTCGCTCAGCCTGAATTCCGCGAACAGGCCGTCGAGTTCGGCAATCGTGGCGTGCAAACGGCTGCGCATCCAGCGCAGGGCTTGGGCGGCCGCTTCGGGCTGAGCTGCCTCCTCGGAAACCTCCCACCCGTTGACCAGTCGGAACGCATTCCAAATCTTGTTCGAGAAATTCCGGCCTTGTTCGCACAGTTTCTCATCGAAAGGCAGGTCGTTCCCTGCAGGCGAGGTCAACAGCATGCCGACCCGCACCCCGTCTGCGCCGAACTGGTTCATCAGCTCGATGGGGTCCGGGCTGTTGCCGAGCGACTTGGACATCTTGCGGCCTTGCTTGTCGCGCACGATGCCGGTGTAGTAGACGTTCTTGAACGGCGGCGCGTTGCGGTATTCGTAACCGGCGATGATCATCCGGGCGACCCAGAAGAACATGATTTCCGGGGCCGTCACGAGGTCGGCGGTGGGGTAATAGTAGCTGACCTCCGTTTCGTCGTAGAGGCCGTCGAACACTTGGATGGGCCAAAGCCAGCTGCTGAACCACGTGTCCATCACGTCCTCATCCTGCCGCACCGCCTCCGCTGTCAGCTCCGGGTTTCCGCTCTTTTCTCGCGCCGCCTCCAGGGCCTCTTCGGCTGTTTTGGCCACCACAAAATCATCGTCCCCTTCCCCGAAATACCACGCCGGAATGCGGTGGCCCCACCACAGCTGCCGGCTGATGCACCAGTCCTTGATTTGCTCCATCCAGTTGCGGTAGGAGTTCTTGAACTTTGGCGGGAAGAACCGGATGGTATCGTCCATCACGTGCTCCAACGCCGGTTTCGAAATCTCCTCCATCGCCATGAACCACTGGAGCGAGAGCCGGGGTTCGATCACAGCATCTGTGCGCTCGGACCGACCGACCTTGTTCGTGTGGGGTTCCGTCTTGACGAGGTGACCGGCGGCCTCCAAGTCCTTGGCGATGGCCTTCCGCACCGCGAAGCGGTCCATGCCGGCATACGCGCCGCCGTGCTCGTTCAGGGTGCCGTCTGCGTTGAGGATGTCGATGGTTTCGAGCTGATGGGTTTGGCCCAACTCATAGTCGTTCACGTCGTGCGCCGGCGTCACCTTCAGACACCCCGTCCCAAACTCCCGGTCCACGTACTCGTCCTGAATGATCGGCACCCACCGGCCACAAATCGGCACCTGGGCCTTCTTGCCGTGCAAGTGCGTGTAGCGCTCGTCCTCCGGATGCACGCAAATGGCGGTATCTCCCAATATCGTCTCCGGACGGGTCGTGGCAATGACCAACTCGCCCCCGCCCTCGACGGCGTAGCGCAGGTGGAACAAGTGCCCCTGCTCCTCCTTGTGGATGACTTCCTCGTCACTCAACGCCGTCAGCGCCACCGGATCCCAATTCACCATCCGCACTCCACGGTAAATGAGCCCCTTCTTGTACAGGTCGATGAACGTGTCCACCACGCCCTCGTAATACTTCTCATCCATGGTGAACCGCGTCCGATCCCAGTCGCAACTGGCCCCGAGTTTTTTCAGCTGCTCGAGGATGATGCCGCCGTGTTCGTGCGTCCAATCCCAAGCGTGCTCCATGAAGGCATCCCGGCTCAGGTCGCTCTTCTTCACCCCCTGCTTCCGCAACTTCTGCACCACCTTAGCTTCAGTCGCGATCGAAGCATGGTCCGTACCCGGCACCCAGCAGGCGTTCTTGCCCTGCATCCGCGCGCGGCGCACGAGCACGTCTTGGATGGTGTTGTTCAGCATGTGCCCCATGTGCAACACGCCCGTCACATTCGGCGGTGGGATGACCACGGTGTAGGGCTCCCGCTCGTCCGGGGTCGATTTGAAAAATCCTTGCTCAAGCCAAAACGCGTACCACTTCGACTCAGCTTCAGCAGGGTTATAGGTCTTCGGGAGTTCCATGGGAATCAAATCTGTGTTGCACGGCGCCGGCAATGGCCCCGCTTGGGGTGCAAAAATCGCACAATTCAGGGTATCAAAAAAAAGCACCGCCCCGAAATCGGAGCGGTGCCTCAAGCGCGTGAGCGCTTCGGAATCAATTTTTGTTCGTCGGAGCTCCTGCAGAGGTCGACTTGACGGGCGCACCTGCACCTGCGTCTGCCGCCTCCACCTTGCCCTTGATGCGAATCACCTTCGTCGGTTCGTTCGCCGCATTGGAGGTGATGGTCACTGACTTGTTGATCGGGCCGATGCGCTTCGTGTCGTAGCGTACCGTGATTTCAGAATTGCCACCGGGCATGATGGGATCGGTATCGCACTTCGGCACCGTGCACCCGCATGACCCCTTGCAACGCGAGATGATCAACGGCTCCGTTCCCGTGTTCGTCACGGTGAATACGCACGCACCATCGGCGTTCTGCTGGATGGTTCCATAATCGTGAACTTCCTTGTCCAACGAAATGAGCGGTCCGTTCGCAACTTCTTGTGCTTGAACGAAGGTGAAGAATCCAAGGCCCAGGACGAGGGCCGTCAAGAACTTTTTCATGTTGATGAGGTTCTGTAGTGTTTTGTTGTAGCCGAAAGATACGGGTTTTACGGGATTTGTGTGCATCGCGTTTCGATTTTCAGATTTCTTAGAATTCGGTGCCTGTTGCGGAACATTGCTCCCTTCAGGCGAAGACCGTGCCAAAAAAAGGGCCGCTGTCTCCAGCGGCCCTTTACTCAGTCGAAAATCCGTTCTTACTCGCAGTTCAATCCAAAGCTCGCCAAGAACGCTAGCAGGTCATTCGTACCCACCGCTCCGTCGTTGTTCAAATCGCCGGGGCAAGCGCTGCCGGACTCGATCACACAAGAACCGTCATCGGTGTTCGCTTCGGCGCTGTAGTTGGTCGCTTCTTCATACGTGCAGCCCTCCACTACGGGCGTAACACAATCCGCGTCGTTTCCACCATAGAACGGGTTGTACTCCACGAACATCGGGTTCGAACAACCGATGCACGCCTCGCAGCTTCCGAAGCACGGCCCCACCGTGGTCAAAACACTCGGTACCACGATGACGCGGTTGCCGCCATTGCCACAAGGTGAAACGCTTTCGTCCGCACCCCACTCGTTGCCGTTGATGTACTTGTACTCATAGGTACCGGCCTGCAATTGGACTTGCACTTCCCAAATGCCGTATCCGATGGAATTCAACGCCAAAGAGCTCGGATTCCAGCCTTGGAAGTCACCTGCCAAGTGCACGCCGTTGGCGCTCACATCTTCTTGCGACATGTTGACCCGGAATGATACGAGGTACGTGCAAGAGCCGTCGTCCACGTTTGCCCCTTCATCGAAGTTCAAGGCATCCATGTCGGTGCAACCGTTGTACAAGCAGTTGCCTGGATCGGTCGCGTTCGCATTGTAGTTGTCTGCCGCTTCATCCTGACATCCCACGATTTCGTTGCAATCCAACACCCCGTCCTCGTCGGCGTCGGGATAAGCACAAGCCAAGCTCAAATCACAAGGTGAAGTGAAGTTGCACGCCCCAGGATCAGCGCAGCCGATTTCGAAGTTGCCCATCGGCGCGACCCACAGGTATTGGCCCTCAGAAACGGTGATGGGAGAAATCCAGTAACCGTCTTGCTCGACGAGGAACACCATTTGGCCTGCAATGCTTACCGCAATGTTGTTGCCGCAAATGCCGAAGGAAGTCACACTCGCCACGGCAACCAACTCACCGAGCAAGCCCGTGGGGTCCGAAACATTCGACAACCCGAGGTTGCCATTCGTTCCATCGCCCATGATGACCCCGTTCACCGCAATGTTCGGGTTCACCGAGCCTGCTGATTCGCAGGCAGCGCCGAGCGCCTCATATGGAGTGCCGGTCAAAGTCAAACCGACCAACCAAGGCGACTCTGCACCCGTTGGCAAGGTCGTCTCGAGGTAGTCGCACGAGCCGTCGTTCTCCGTCGCCGTTGCATCGTAATTGCAGGCAATCGGATCGATGCAGCCCGGGATGTTCGTGGCATTGCCATCGCAATCGAACCCTTCCTCCGCGTATTCGCACGAACCGTCATCGGTGGTGGCGAGGGAGTTGTAGTTGCATGCATCGGAATCGGTGCAACCGGGTCCGAGTTCTGCGAGATCGAAGGCGGCGGCGAGACGTGGAGCGGTGTAGCCCTGGATTTGGTCAATCCAGAAGTTGCCCTCCTCAGGTCCCATCGTCGGGTTCAAGGTCAATTGCGTCGCCGCCATTTCCGCGTCCACCGCTGCGATGGTCTCGTAATCCCACCACTGCCAAGGCGAGCTGTCGTAGGGCTCGGTCGGCTGGCCGTTCACGTAGCTGTTCAACACGGGATACAAACCGTCCCAACCGTTGTTGTTGTCTGATGCCGGGTCGGGCAAACCGATCTCCGCGAAGACCGCATTGTTGTTGTTTGCGTATCCGTTGATTTGTTCGTGAATGTCAAACGCACCCGACACCTCAATCACCGGTTCGTTGGTGGTTGGAACCACGAGGACAGCCGTTTCATACGGCGCGAACGGATCGTGTGGCGTTTGGAAAGACACCATGGGAATGTCCCCTTCGTCGAGCCAATTCAAATCGCCGAGGGCACCGCCCATGTTCATTTGGAAGCTAAAATCGGAGCTGTAACCGACGTGGTTCGCCATGCAGAGCTGCGTGACGCCGTCCGGGGCGTAGGTGTCGGTCGTGGCGTCCGGATTTCCGTGGATGGTTTCGATGACCATCGGGATGTAGTTGCCCCCGTTGGTGTACCACAACTTGGTGATGGGCGCTCCCGTGTCATCGAGGATGATGTCGTTGTAATCCGAAATGGTCGCAGAAGCGAGCGAAATGTAGCCGCCCGTGCCTTCACCGAACATCGCGATCTTCGCCCCATCAACCCCCCAGGGGTTACCATCTTCTGCAATGGTCTTGCGGAAGTAGCGCACCGCAGTGCGGCTGTCCTGCACCCCGCGGTAGGCCGCTTGAATCAATTGAACTGAACGCTCCTGTTGAGTGGCTGCCAATGGGTTCCAGCCCAAACGGTAATCCACCGAAGCGACCACGTATCCCATCCGTGCGAAGCGCGAGCAAATCTCAACAGCAGCGCTGTCGGTGCGGGTTCCGAGCGGGCTACCGTTCAAGAATTGTGGCAGGAAGATACCCGTGTGGAAGTAGAG
Source organism: Flavobacteriales bacterium (assembly GCA_023264155.1). GTDB lineage: Bacteria > Bacteroidota > Bacteroidia > Flavobacteriales_D > Sanyastnellaceae > JALQTD01. The sequence continues at coordinate 5,160 of JALQTD010000059.1, forward strand.
GATGACCGGGCGGTTCGTTTCTGTATCGCCTGCAGGCTCATAAATGTCACACAAGAGGTTTTGTGGCGCGGGTGGCATCCCTTGCAGGGCTGGCAACACCGAAATGTTCTGACCGTAGACGACGCCCGAGGTCACTTCAACGTCAGCGAACACCTCGTCGATGTAGCGGGTTTGATTGGAGAACGAATTTTCGTTCAAGGAGCCCATCGCCACGCCCATCCGTGGAGTTGTGTAATCGTCGATTTGATCAATCCAACCCATGGCTTCCGATTCGCTCATGGTCGGGTTCATGGACAATTGCGTCGCTGCGAGGGTAGGGTCGATGGCGGCTGCAGCATCGTAATCCCACCATTGCCAAGGCGCGCTGTCATAAGGTTCGGTGGGGTTGCCGTTGGCATCCAATTGGTTCAGCACGGGGAACAGGCCGTCCCAACCCATGTTCGCAGGAGCTCCCGGATCGTCGAAACCGTAATCCGCGAAGACCGCATTGTTGTTGGTGGCGTAGCCGTTGATTGCTGCGTGCACGTCGTACGCACCCGACACCTCGATGACGGGCTCTTGCGTGGTGGGCACCACGAGCACAGACGTCTCATAGGGGGCAAAGGGATCGTATGGCGTTTGGAAAGACACCATCGGGATGTCGCCTTCATCGAGCCAGTTGAGGTCCCCGAGAGCCCCTCCCATGTTCATTTGGAAGCTGAAGTCAGAGCTGTAGCCGACGTGGTTCGCAATGCAGAGTTGGGTGACCCCGTCTGGTGCGTACGTGTCGGTGGTGGCGTCCGGATTGCCGTGGATGGTCTCGATGACCATCGGGATGTAGTTGCCGCCGTTGGTGTACCAAAACTTGGTGATGGGCGCTCCCGTGTCGTCGAGGATGATGTCATTGTAGTCCGAAATGGTCGCAGAAGCCAGGGTAATGTATCCGCCCGTGCCTTCGCCGATCATCCCGATTTTGGTTGGGTCGATGCCATACGGATCGCCGTTTTCCGCTTCCGTCATGCGGAAAAAGCGCACCGCAGTCCGGCTGTCTTGGACGCCGCGGTAGGCCGCTTGAATCAACTGGATTGAGCGCTCCTCCTGGGTCGCAGCGAGCGGGTTCCAACCCAAGCGATAATCCACGGAGGCGACGACGTAGCCTTTCTGGGCATACCGCGTGCAAATCTCCACCGCTGCGTTATCGGTTTTCGTGCCAAGCGGGCTGCCGTTCACGAACGGCGGGAGGAAGATCCCGGTGTGGAAATAGAGAAGCACAGGCCGATCGGTCTCGGTATCGCCCGCCGGTTCGTAGATGTCCATCAAGAGCGGCTGAGCAGCCGGTGGCGCACCCTGCAACGCAGGCAGAACCGAGATGTTAGAACCGTAGACAACGTCTGAAGTGACCGTCACTTCGTCGAACACGGGGTCGAGGTAGCGCGTCTGCGCGGAGGCCGTGGCCGACCCGAGGGCCAACGCTGCGGCAGCGATGAGTAACCTATTCATGCGATTTGGTTAGAGCGGTTTGGTTAACGCCTATTTCGTCACAAAGTACGAAAAAATATCAAATATTGTGTACCAAGCACACCTTTTTCACGACGAATGCAATTACCTCCGATTACTTTCGGTGGTTAAAATCGTACAAGATGCTCGCGTATGCCATGCGGCCTACGAAGGGACCTCCGTAGGTCTCGATGTGGATGTTTTCCAACAAATTGGACCCGCCCGCCTTGAACGTGGTGTTCCATTTGTCCACCCGCAAATTGACTTGGGCATCCAGCAAGTCGTAAGTCGGCACGAAGCCCGTGAACTGGGGCGAGCCCTCGAATACGAAGCCCTGCACCCATTTGTAGTTCACGCCGAACCCCCAAACGCCGAGGTCGCGGAAGGCCAAATCCCGCGCACTCAACGAGAGGTTGAACTTGTGCTCCGGGGTATTGAAGGCCGGGATGATGGGATCGTCCTCCACCGTCTTCAGCAACTGATTCCAGCTGTAGTTCCCGGCGAGCATGTAATGATCTCCGAGGTAGGCATTGAGTCCGATGCTGAACCCTTGGGTTTGGACTTCATTTAAGGAATTCGCAGCATAGCGGTACACGTCGACGCCGGTGATGGATTGCTCAAAATCGGGGTTTTCGAACAAAACATCGAGGCCGATGTTGTAGCCGATGAAGTGGCTGTACCGGCTGAAGTAGTAGCCCGCGTCCACGTAGAGCCGTTCGCCGAGGGTGGTGCGGTAACCGACTTCGAAAGTGCGCACTTGCTCCGGCCGGAGCGGCGCGATGTCGAAGTACTGCAACGTATCGAGGTCGCCGAAAGGCAGGCCATTTGCCGAACTGATGCTGTTCCGGTAATCAATGAAGCTCGAGATGGTGACCAAATCCGTAGCGCCATCCAAGTTCCCGACGAGCGTGGCCGGCCCCACATCGAGGTACAGGTACTGGTCCGCGAGGGTTGGATTCCGCAAGGCGGAACTGAAGGAGACCCGCAGGTAATCCTTGTCCGAAGGCGCGTAGACGAGGGATGCGGCGGGCGAGAACACCCAGTCGAAGTTCTGGTTCTTGTCCGCACGCACGGTCCCGGTGGCAATCAACTTGTCTTCGAGGAAACGCCGCTTGAGCCCGGTGTAAATACCGACCTCGGAATTGGTGATGACGCGCCCGGCCGTGTCGGAAAAGATGGTGCCATCGCTGTTGGGCGTGTAGCGCCGGAAATTCGCCCCGACACGCCATTCCTCGGCAAACTCCGGTTGGAACGTGTACTCGCCGTGGACGTGAACCAAACTCGACCGGTCAAAAAACCGCGTCCCCTGTTCCTCCTCGTTGTTCTTGCCGGACACGAGTCGGCTGAACGCTTCGTCAAATTCGGGGGTGCCCGGCACGAGGTGCCCGAGCGGGTTTTGGGCTACATCGTTCAAGCCCGCATAGCCCGAATTCGTCCACCCTTCCACCTGCCCATGCCAGAACGTGAGGCTGTCCGAATTCTGTGCATACCAATCGTCTACCGCCCCCTCGGGGTAGCCAAAAATGGGGAAACCGAAGACGGAATCGACCCCCACCTGTACAAGATCGGGCCAGGTCTGGTTGATGCCAGGCACAATGCTGTCGACCCAGTAGCGGTAGTAAACCTTCGACCACTGGTAGTCGTCGCGGGTTTCCTCCTGCAGCCGGAGCGCAGTGGCGTAGGGGTCGTAGCTGTTTCCCGCGTCCTCGCTGGTCCGGTAGGCGCGCACGAACCAGCGGTCGTTCTGCCGGACTTCCAACTTGTGCTGGTAGAATTCGATGTCCCGCAGGCTGAAGCGGTTGTCGCCTTGGTACACTGTCGTGCCAAATCCAGAACTGAACCCATACTCCAGCTCCGGCGATTCATACGTCGCCTCGGGATCGAGCCGCAGCACGAGTGACGTGCTGACCTTCATGTTTTCGGTTCCGTAGTCGACGAGTTCCGCCTCCTTGTAACCCGTACGGAATACGCTCCCCAAGCCGCGAGCGTTCTGCGAATTGTCGCCCGAGTAGTCAAAGACCGGGCGGTATTCGTCGCCGTAAATGTTCACCGCATCGTATCGTCCCGGGTTCGCCGGATCCACCTCAGATCCGTCCACCGGGTCGTAATTCGTGGCCTGCCAATCCTCCGCTGAGAAGCGGAACGCATTCAATTTGAACCCGAGGACGGGGTTGCCGTCGCTGTCGGTGGTGTAATCGGCGTAGCGGAGGGCGAACTCGTCGAGGCTGCGTTCGCCGACCTTGATGGAGGCGGAAACGCCGGGGAAGCGGAACGGGGATTTGGTCCGCATGCTCACCACGCCGTTGAAGGCGCCCGGTCCATAAAAAGCGGAGGACGCTCCCGCCACGATGTCCACGTTCATGACGTCCAAATCGGACGCTCCGAGGAAATTGCCCAGTGAGAAATTCAGGCCGGGGCTTTGGTTATCGACTCCGTCGATGAGTTGCAGGGAGCGGACGGGCGAAGTCGAATTGAATCCGCGGGTGTTGATGATCTTGAAGCCCAAGCTCGCGCTCGTCACATCAACGCCTTTCAGGTTCCCGAGCCCTTCGTAGAAATTGCCCGAAGGCGCTTCGCGGATGGCGATGACGTCCATGGACTCCACGGTGAGGGGGGCCTGCTTCTGGCGCTCGGAGATGCGCTCGCCGACCACTTCGGCGGCGTCGATCAGGATTTGGTCCGAAGGCAACTTGATTTCCAAACGGCTCGACGCTTCCGTCACCTCCAACTCCTGGGTCATGTACCCGATAAAACTCACCTGCAAGGTGGTCGGCAACGCAGGCACCTCGATGCGGAACTGGCCATCGAAGTCCGTCGTCACGCCCGTCGTCGTGCCTTTGATCACCACATTCGCCGAGAACACGGGATCACCGAGATCGGCATCCAACACGCGTCCGCGCAACGTCACTTGGGCCATGGCGCTCGTCGCGAGCACCAGCCCAGCCAAGGCCAGCCAGAAGTTTTTCATTCAATGGGGATTGATTCCGTCTCCCAAATAACGCCAAAATTCCGTGACGCGCCACATTCCGCTGATCGTTCCAGAGTACTTCCCGTTCCGAGTAGCTCCATCATTTGAGCCGTTCATCGAACTTCAACGGAACAGTCCTTACAACGCGAATGCCCTGCGCTTGTGGATGCTTCGGGTTGATGAGGCAATTGAACTCCCCGGCCACAATGGCACTCGGCACTTGCAGGACGGGCGCCGCCAGGGATGCTGCGAATTGCGTTCCGATGGACCGGGTGTGGTCACCGGGAATGGGCGCGTCCCACCCGTTCGGCAGCTCATGTTCACTCAACTTCAGGACCTGGCAATCCGACGGAATCTCCAACTCCACCATGAACCGATCGGATGGAAGATCCATTGCCGCATCGAGGTGAACCAACACTTCGAGAAAAGCCAACGACCGTGATTCCGCCGTGTAAACAAGCGGTGTGTGCTTCACATTCCATCGACCGCTCGAGTTGGCCGCAGCCCCTGCGCCCGTCAAAACTGCCTGCAAGTATTTTTCGCGTTCAATTCGAAACAAGCGCATCACGCCAAATTCCCATGTTCTAAGCGATCCAAGCACGCCTTGACCTCGGTAACACCACTGACGGTGTCAAACATGGAAAGGGGGCTCACGCCGCCCAAGGAGCGATTCGGGCGAACAATCCATCGTTCGAATTTTTCATGTTCCTGGTTGAACACCTCTTGTCCGTAATCGATGACCTCTGCGATGCGCATCACCAATTCCCCGTCGCGTGGGTCAAGATTTGCCGAAGCCGCTTTCTTTTTGTTGTAGGAAGTTTGGGGCAAGCGCAGCACATCCAACAAATGCTTGATGGGGAGATGGATGGTCTTGCTCAAGGACTCAATGGCCGCATAGGGAACTCCCGCGCGGATCAGGCTCAACCGATCCGCATTGGTCGACCAACGCAACGCCTGCCCATCAGCAACCAAGCACCAAGAGCTGTCAGCATCAGGCAGGGCATACGTACGGTTCGCCGTGGGCTGTTCTTTTGAAGATGCAGTCATTATGCTGCGAATGTACAGCATTTTTGCTTTATCAGCAATGGGCACGCGGAAGTTTAACTCCGGGAAAGCCCCCAGAAACACGTGTACACACCGCGATAGCGGTCAATTACTCCGCGAGTGGAGCCATGATGACGATGCGGATTTGGCCCCGCAACTCCACCTGATCTCCCACCCGCAATTTGCGGCGCTTGCGCGACTCCAATTCCCCGTTGACTTTCACTTCACCTGAATCCACAGCGAATTTCGCATCCCCTCCCGTGGCGGCGTTGCCCGTCGCCTTGAGCACCTGGAGCAAATCGATGTACTCCGTGCGGAGCTCGAAACGTTCTACGGTCATCAGATGGCAGGAAAACGGTCCGGTTCGGCTTCATTCAGCATCGCCCAAGCCGCCTCGAAGATGTCCTCCACGCTCGGCTTGCTGAAGTAGTCGCCGTCTGAGCCGTAAGGCGGCAAGTGTGGCTGGGCAGTGAGGACGCGGGGCTCGCTGTCGAGGTGCTTCCACGCCCCTTGCTTCATGATGCCATCGAGGATGAAGGCGGAAGCGCCACCGGGCACGTCTTCGTCCACGATGAGCAGGCGGTTCGTCTTCGCAAGGCTGGCCAAGCAGGTCGCACTGAGGTCGAACGGCAGGAGGGTTTGGAGGTCGACCAGTTCGACATCGGCGCCGGCTTCGGCGAGCCGCTCGGCTGCCCGGGACGCGAGGTTGAAGGTCGAGCCGTAGCTCACGACCGTGAGGTCCCGGCCGGTGCGGACGACCTCGGGCTGGCCGAGGGCCACGCGGTAATCGCCCGGGTTCGAGGGCATCCGTTCCTTGCTGCGGTAGCCGTTCAGGCATTCGATGACCAAGGCCGGCTCTTCCGCCTCGAGGAGCGTGTTGTACATCCCGGCCGCTTGGGTCATGTTGCGGGGGACGCAAATGTGCATGCCGCGGAGCGAGCCGAGCAGCGCGCCCATGGGCGAACCGCTGTGCCAAATGCCTTCGAGCCGGTGTCCGCGCGTGCGGATGATCACGGGGGACTTTTGGCCGCCGGCGCTGCGGTAGCGGACGGTAGCCGCATCGTCCCGCAGGATTTGGAGCGCGTAATAAATGTAGTCGAGGTACTGGATTTCGGCGATGGGCCGGAAGCCGCGCATGGCCAAACCGATCCCCTGCCCTGCAATGGTGCACTCCCGAATCCCCGTATCGGTCACCCGATCTACCCCGAAGCGGGCTTGCATGCCCTCCATCACCTGGTTGACCCCGCCGATGCCGCCCGTGTCTTCCCCGAAGGTCAGCACCTCAGGCCGGCGTTCGAAGATCACTTCGAAGTTGCGCTGCAGGACTTGCCGCCCGTCGACCAGCGGCGCCTCGGCGTCGTACGTCGCAGGCACGGCCGCCACGTTCAGCGCGCTGTCGTAGCCCGTGCTGTGGAGCTCGGAACTGTAGCGCTCCCGGTTCGTGGCGGTCTCGCGCTGGACCCAAGCGGCGAGGGCCGCGCGGCCGGGCGAGCGCGTGCCGGCTGTGGTGGACAGCGCTTGGCGGGCCGCCGCGTGGATTTGGGCCCGGATGGGCGCCGGATCGCTCGCGAGGGCCGCGTCTTCGATGCCCATGCCGCCGAGCAAGACAACGACCTCGTCCCGTTCGGCAAGGATAGGCGCTTGGAAGGCGGCCCATGCGGATTTAGCGGCTGCGCGGACCTCCTTTTTGGCCTCCTTCGCCATGGCTTCCAACTCCGCTTCCGTCGCCGCTCCTTCCATCGTGAGGAACAGGCCAAACTGCCGGATGCAATCGTACTCCTTCGCCCACGCCATCCGCTCGGCGGACTTGTACCGCTCGTGCGAACCCGAAGTGCTGTGGCCCTGCGGTTGCGTCATTTCTTCGACGTGCACCAGGACCGGGATCTGCTCTTCGCGACAGCGGGCCGCGGCTTCTTCGTACGTCGCCACGAGGGCCGGGTAGTCCCAGCCCTTCACGCGGTAGATGTACATGCCGTTCGTGCCGTCGCTGATCTCAAAGCCGGAAAGGGCGTCCGAGATGGACGATTTCGTGGTTTGGTAAGCCTTCGGAACGCTGATCCCATACCCGTCATCCCAAACATTCATCAGCAACGGCACGCCCAACACGCACGCCGCGTTCATCGTCTCCCAAAACGGGCCTTCCGAAGTCGACGCGTCGCCGATGGTGCCGACC
>JALQTD010000005.1 GCA_023264155.1 Flavobacteriales bacterium
GAATGCCCGAGAAGCCCGGATGATCAGGGCTGTGGCTCCACCAGATGAAGATAGGCTTGCCCACGATGTGATCCTCAGGCACGAAACCCCAGTAGCTGCTGTCGGCTGAGTTGTGGCGGTTGTCGCCCATCATCCAGTAATAATCCTGCTCGAATGTGTAGGTCGTGGCGGGCGCGCCGTCGATGAGCACCTTGTCCCCTTGCTCCACCAGGTCATGTCCCTCGTAAACCGAGATCACCCGGCGGTACAGGTCCCGGTTCCGCTTGTTCAATGGGACGGTCTGTCCGGCCTTTGGGATGGTGACAGGCCCGAAGTGATCGGGGTCCCACGTGTCGAACTCGGGAGAAGACACGTTGGGGAACATGGCCAACCGGCCGCGGTAGTCCTCGTGGTACTTCCGCGTCACCTGGGCGACCAAGGCGCTTTCCCGCAATTGCTGCGCCTCGCTTTCGGTGAGGGCGAGCAGGGCGACCACGTGTTCGCCTTCGGCCCGCATTTGGCCTGCGACATCGATGTTCGTCAATCCCAAATCGTTCCACGCCCGCTTCACGGCCTGCCCGTTGATGAAGTGGACCTCGTAATCGAATTGCAAGCCCGCCGGATTGTCAACGGGCTTCCCATTGATGTGCAGCTGTCCGTCGACCACGCTCAGCTCCTCACCGGGCAGCCCCACGCAGCGCTTGACATAGTGCTCCATCTTGTCCATCGGCCGTGCGCGCAGTCCGTGCTGTTGCGCCAGTTGCTTCCGCGCCATGCCGTTGAATTTCCCAGGATCGGTGAGGTATGTGGGGATGCTGTTACCGGCCGCTGCAATCGCTTGTTGGCGCAGCAAAGCGTAGTAATCGTGTCCGGCCAAATCCGGATGCACCACAATTGTGTCCCCATGCGGGAAGTTGAACACCACAGCATCGTAACGCTCTACGTCGCCCAAGCCCGGCAGCCGCATGTACGGCAAGGAGAACCAAGGCAGGTAGCTCGAGGTCATGTTCCACGGCAACACGTTGTGCATGAAGGGCACCGTCATCGGGGTCATGGGCACCTTCGGACCGTACGCCGTCTTGCTGACGTACAAGTAATCGCCTACGAGCATGCTGCCTTCCATCGAGCCGGTCGGGATTTTGAAGGCTTCAAAAACGAAACTCCGTACGATGGTCGCCACGACCACCGCCCACAGGATGCTCTCGCTCCACTCCCGCACCGCAGACTTGCGCGTCCGGCTCCAGTCCCGCGGCCCCACGTGCTTGTCGCTGCCTTGGGCCAGCTCGAACAGCCCCCACCACGGCAGCGCCCCCATTTTCCATTGTTCCGCCGTGGAGCGTTTACCGAACACGATGCCGAGTTCCACGTGCATGATGATGAGCATCAGGATGTTCACCCCGGGCACCAGCAACGGAAAAATCCAATACCACGGCCGGCCGATGAGATTCAAAAACGCCAACAAGTGCAACCCCGGAACGGCGCCGTGCCAGCTGGGGAGGTTCGCACGCCCCAACAGTTTGGGCAGAAAAATCAGCTGTTCCACCACCAACAGGGCAAGCAGCAACCAGGGAATCATCGAAAGCATGGGTCAGGTTTGAATCGGGTCAAAAATGCGGTTTTTTTACCAAGTAGTCCGGCTCGCGGAGCGGGAATGGGGAATTTTGGCCAAATCCCAACGCAATCCCACGCCCCATATTGCCCGGCCATCCGGCATCGGTTCTACGTGCAACCCCGCTTTCAGGTTCTCCGAAACATCGAATTCCATCAAATGGGCATCCACGTTGGCGTCGAGTACCGACAGCCCGTGCACCGCGAGCAGGGCAAGGAAGCTCACGTCGCGCTGCCGGCGGTAGAACAGCGCCCGGTCGTTCAGCTCCGCCGCCGTGAACCCCGTCGCATTCACCGTGCCCGCATCGCCATCGGTCTCTGCCACCAAGGCGTCCCGAAACGTCCGAAATTCCGCCGCGTTGAACTGAATGCTCGAAGCCGTCCACCACACCCCGGCCCACACGATGGGCGCCTTCCAAAACTTCCGGTTCAACAGCTGCCCCGCACCCGGCAGCACCGCCGCCGCCACCGTCGTCCGGTGGATCCGACGGTCCTGCTCGGCGCGCGCCAACTCGAGCGAGTCGGTTTGGCCCCAACACCCCGCTGCGGCCGCGAATAACAGGCCGCCAAGGACCCCCCACCTCACAGGTTCATCATCTGCAAAATCCGGTGCAGGTCCTCCGCATCGGTGTACGCAATCTCAATCCTCCCGCTCCCGTCGCCCTTCGCCTTCAGCGCCGCGTGCCGCCCAAACTGCTTCCGCAAATCCTCGTCCACCTTCCGCTCATCGAAACTGAGCACCGGCTTGGTCACCCGCTTCGTCGGCACGGCGGGCGCGGGTTGCGCCAGTTCCTCCACCTGCCGCACACTCAGCCCTTCCTCCTTGATCCGCGCGCACACCGCGAGCTGTTCCGCCACGTCCTCGAACGCCAGCAGCGCCCGCGCATGCCCCATGGTGATCGCCTTGCTGGCCACTTCCATTTGGATCGCTCCGGGCAATTTCAGCAGCCGCAAGTGATTTGAAATGGCGGACCTGCTTTTGCCGATGCGCTTGCCGAGCTGGTCGTGCGTCAGATTGCACTCCTGCATCAACCGCTCGAGCGACACCGCCACTTCGATGGCGTGCAGGTCTTCCCGTTGGATGTTCTCGACCAACGCCATTTCGAGCAAGGTCTGGTCGTTCACCTCCCGGATGTACACCGGCACTTCGGTCAGCCCCGCTCGTTGCGAGGCGCGGAACCGCCGTTCGCCCGAAATGATTTGGTACCGGTTCGCCCGGATCTTGTGCACCGTGATGGGCTGGATGATGCCCAGCTCCGCGATGCTCTCGGCCAATTCGTCGAGCGCGGTTTCATTGAACTCGCGCCGGGGCTGTCCGGGATTGGCTTCAATCTGGGCGATGGCCACCATGGCGATTTGTCCGGCCATGTTGCCGATGACTTCGGGTTCGCGCGGCGCTGCCACCGGCTTTCGGGCGGGCGCCTCGCCAGCCGGCGCGGTATTCAACAAGGCCCCCAAGCCCCGTCCGAGTGCGGGTTGCTTCTTTGCCATGCTCAGTTATTCGGTGCTTGAAATGGTTTGCTCCCGGCATCAATTTGCGTCAGGTTGTTCCGCTGCAGCAGCTCGCGCGCGAGGTTCAGGTAGTTGACAGAACCTTTGCTGGACGCGTCGTGCATGATGATGCTTTCCCCGTAGCTCGGGGCTTCTCCGAGGCGGGTGTTCCGGTGGATGATCGTGTTGAGGACCAAATCCTGAAAATGGGTGCGCACTTCATCCACCACCTGATTCGCCAGCCGCAACCGCGTATCGTACATGGTCAGGAGGATGCCTTCGATGGACAACCGCGGGTTGATTTGGTCTTGCACAATCTTGATGGTGTTCAGGAGCTTGCCCAAACCCTCCAACGCGAAATACTCGCACTGAACGGGGATCAACACCGCATCCGCCGCAGCGAGTGAATTCACGGTGATGAGCCCCAAACTCGGCGAGCAATCGATGATGATGAAGTCGTATTCGTCCACCACGGGCGCCAAGGCCTGCGCCAACCGATGCTCCCGCTCCTCCGTCGAAATCAGTTCAATCTCGGCCCCCACAAGATCGATGTGGGCCGGCATCAGGTCCAAGTTCGGCGTGTCCGTCCCCACGATCAACGACCGCGCATCCCCCTCACCGATCAGCGCCTCGTACGTGCCGCGCTCCACCGTGGTCGGCTCGATGCCCACGCCGCTCGTTGCATTCGCTTGCGGATCCGCATCCACGAGCAGCGTTTTGTACTCCAACACCCCGAAGCTCGCGCTCAAGTTGATCGCCGTAGTCGTCTTGCCGACGCCGCCTTTTTGGTTCGCTATTGCTATGATTTTACCCATGTGGTGGTCTGCCTATCAGGCGGTGATTTGCTCCCCAATTTGGAGAAAAATGAGTTCTTTTCCGATTTCCGCAAACGCCGCTTGCGCCCGCAGTTTCCGGTCGTGGTCGAGGGCAATCGGAGGGAAGGTGTCGTAATGCAAGGCCAAAACCCGGTCGCAATCCAACATCTGCGCCGCCGCGAGCGCATCCTCCGGTCCCATCGTGAACACATCGCCCACCGGCAAGCACGCCAAATCCGGCGTCCAATACCGTCCGATGAGCTCCATGTCCATGGTCAGCGCGGTATCCCCCGCGTGGTACACCCGCAACCCCTCGGCCTCGATGATGTATCCCGCGGGGTTGCCCCCCGGCGTGCCATCGGGCAGGGTAGAGGAGTGCACCGCATTCACCATCCGCACCTTGCCATAAGGGCGTTGCAACACCCCGCCGTGGTTCATCGGCAACACGGTGTGCGCCCCTTTTCCTTGCATCCACATCGCCACCTCGTAGTTCGCGATGACATGAACGCCAGGGCGAGCGGCGAGCTCCGGCGCATCCGCCACGTGGTCTTCGTGGCCGTGCGTCAGCAACAGGTCGTCCACCTCGAGACGCGACAAAGTGAGCCCAGCGGCTTCTGCGTGGGCGTTGGGGCTGATGAACGGGTCGATGACCACCCGGGAATTCCCGGTGGCCAAGCGGATTCCCGCATGTCCGAGGTACGTGATTTCCATGGTCGTGTGTTCCCCCAAAGATAGGCGGCACACCCTCGCCCGCGAAGGCGAGTTTTCAACCAATTTCGCGCACTGCTCGGCTCAGAGGTCGTCAAACGAGACGTCGCCGCCTGCAGGCTTCTCCTCGCTGCCAGCGTCCTCACCGCCCTCGGGCATTGAAGCCGCGCGCTCGGCAATCGGGTCGCGGTAATTGCCGGTGTCCATGAGCTCGGCAATCTTGTCCACCGCTTCCACAAACCCCTCCTCAAACTTCTCAAAATCCTCCCGGTACAGGAAGATTTTATGCTTGGAGAATCCTTCGCCTTCACCGCGGCGCTTGCTTTCCGTGATCGTGAGGTAGAGGTCCTTGCCCCGCGTCTCTTTCACGTCAAAAAAGTAGGTGCGCTTTCCCGCCGGAACCCGTACGGAGTAGACCTCGTCGTTGTTGTTGTAATCGCTCATCTGTCGTTCGCTTCCTTGCGAAGATATGACTTCCGTTGGGACTCGCAAGCAATCCTCAACGAATCAATGTAATCAGGCCGGATTGTTCGGTGGGCATCCGCAATTGGTCCTCGTACCAAATCCGATAATGGTAAAGCCCGTCTGGCGCGTAGTGGGCGCCATCGTGGATTTGGCCCAACCACGGAGTGGACGCATCTTCCGTTTCCCAAATCTTCTCGCCCCAGCGGTTGTAGACCTCGCACCGGTAGGCCGTGACGCCCAGGGCCGAAGGCATCCAGACGTCGTTCATGCCGTCGTTGTTGGGGCTGAAGGCGTTGGGCGCGTAGAAGACCGTTCCGTTCACGGCCACCTGTCCTTCTGCGGTGGCGGTGCATCCCGCGGGGTTGACCACGGTTTGGGTCACCGTAAACAGGCCGCCTTCCGTGTACGTATACGTTCCTTCACACCCGTTCATGCTGCCGCCATCGCCGAAGAAGTAAAAGCACTCCGCGTCCGCGCTCGCGTACGAATCGACGGTGACCGTGGGGGTCAAGATGTCCACCACGTTGGGTTCGATGTCAAACCCGGCATCGGGCGGGGCGTAAATGTCCACATACGAGGGGATCTGCAACGTCAGTTCTTGCGCGCAGTACCCCCCGGTCGACATTTCCAGCGTTACCGGGAAGTTGCCGGGCACATCGTACACGTGCGACGGGTTGGCGGCCGGGGAGGTGCTTCCGTCCCCAAAGTGCCACAGGTAGGTGGTCGCGGTCTCTGTCGTCGACAGGTTGGTGAAGTTGACCAAATGCGGAGGGCACCCCGCCAGCGGCCCACCTTGGAACTGAATGGTCGGATCGGCGATGACCCAAACCGATTCCGTGTGCGCTACGTCGCACCCGTTCGCCGAGGCCGTAACAGTGATGTCGAAGGTCCCCGGTTCAGCGTACACGAGGTTGCTCACCGTCCCACCGTTCACGTTCGCCGAAACCGTCGGCCCGCCGAAGTCCCAAGCGTAAGTGGTTTCGGGGATGTTCGAGGCAATCACCGACATCGCAAAGTTGTTCGTCGAAAAGCAATCGGGAGTCAAGGGCGGGAAAGTCGGGTCGATGAGCGGGAAGATCTCCACGGTGGCCGTTGCGGTGTCGGGACACGTATAGTCCGCCGAGGCAATCAAGGTGATGGCGTAAATGCCGTCGCTGGGGAATGTGAAGCTCGGCGACACGCTGGTGCTCGCATCTCCCGGGTTCCCCGTTCCGAAGTCCCACAGGTAGTTCGTCGCATCGGTCGAGTTGTTCTCGAAGTCAAAAGTGAATCCTTGGCAGAACGAGGTTTGGTCCTCGATTGAGGCTTGCGGCCAAGGCGGTGCCTCCCATTCAAAGGTGGTGCTCGCGGTGCATCCAAAATGCGAGGCAATCAAATTCACCTCGAAGGACGCGGCGTTGTTGAAGTGGATCCACTGCGGTGATTCGACGTTCGCGTTGCTCGGCGTGCCCCCGGCGAAGCTCCAATCCAACTCCGTGGACGGGTTGAAAGCCCCTTGCGCATCGAAGGCGAAGTAGGACGTGTTCTCCGAGCACATGTAATCCGCAAGGACCACCGTGGGCTCAATGGGCTCGTAGACATAGAAGGTCTGGAACGACGTGTCGGCACAAGGCCAGCCGGGGTTCGCAACCAGCATCACCTCGTAGACCCCGGTGTCCGGGAAGGTGTAGGTGGGTTCGAAGTCGGTGCTGACATCGTTCGCGGCGCCTTCCACCCCGAAATTCCACTCGAAGAACTGCCCGTTCACGCTGTTGTTCTCGAACGTCATGGTTTCCCCGACGCAGAGTTGCTCAGCGGTCTGGGGTTGGACGGAGGAAATGATGTTGGGGTCGCAGTTCACCACGTTGAACTGGAAGTCCCGCAAGACCGTGCTGAGCAGCTCGCCGTCGCGGTATTCGCTGACGCACACGCCGATCACGAACAGGCCGACTTGGGTCGGGGTGCCTGTGATTTGGCCGGTGATGGGGTCGATTTCAAAGTTCGGGTTGTCCGTGATCGGATCGAGGGCGCTGAACCCGCCGTTGTAGGGGATGTTCGTGAAGGTGAATGCCGGCTGCGGCGTCGGGGCCGGGTCGAAGGCGGATCCTCCATTGATGGGTGTGCAAAACGAGTAGGCCAAACTGTCGCCGTCCGCATCGGTGGCGCTGTGGTCCATGAAGAATTCGAAGTTGCGGCAAATAGCGGCCGGCGGGTAGTTCACGAACTGCGGGCTCGAGTTGGGCGCGGCGTTCGTGGTGTTGGGCGGGATTTGCGTCGTCAGGGTGATCCCCACGTCGTCGGATTGCGCCACATTGATGATGCCGGCGTTCCGGCAGCAGCGCTGGAAGACCAAATCGTATCCGATCGCACTCGGCGGCAGCGTCTGCACCGTGGTGTACTCCAAGCGCTGCATGCACAGTTCTTCCGGCAGGATGCCACACGGGTTCTCGAGGACGGTCGGCACGGGCGTCGTGGAGGCTTGGGTGAGCGGGATGTCCACGAGGTTGTAGGTGTCGCTCCCCTCGAAGATGCCCAGCATGATGCTTTGGTCCAAATTGTTGCCATTCAACCCATTCGGCTCATTGCAATCCCGGTAGAAAATGACGGTGATTTGGTACTGGTTGTTGCCCAAATGCGTGTAGAAAATCTCGCCGCCCAGCGCATGCCCCGCGCGCGCCTCCGGCCCCCACACCGCGGCGGCTCCCAACACGAGAAGCGCCGCCAACAGGTGCCTCATCCAACCTCCCATTCTTACACGTTCATTCATCTGCAACCAAAGGTACGTTTGCAGGCCACGAAACCTTGGTGACCGCAATCAAAACACGCAGAAGTCAGAGAAGGTTGCAAGATGACGTACCTTCGAAGCGTGGAAGAACAAGTGAAGCGCATGCGGTTCGTGGAGTTGGAGCTCCATCCGGACATCGAGGACGCCCTATTGGATATGGGGTTCGAAGAAGCAACCCCCATTCAGACATTGGCCATCCCCCCAGCCGTTCAAGGCAAGGACCTCATGGGCATCGCCCAAACGGGTACGGGGAAAACCGCGGCGTTCCTGCTGCCGGTCATGGACCGCATCATGGACCTGCCCGACAACGGCAAGGTCAAGGCGCTCATCGTGGTGCCGACCCGCGAGCTCGCCACGCAAATCGACCAGGCTGTGGAAGGCTTTGCCTACTACGCGAAGATCACGAGCTTGGCGATTTACGGCGGTGGAAGCGGGCACGAATTCACCCGTGAAAAGCAGGCCCTGACGAAGGGAGCGGACATCATCATCGCGACCCCGGGCCGCTTGTTGAGCCACCTCAACCTCGGATACGTCGACTTGTCCGAGTTGCAGACGCTCATCCTCGACGAGGCGGACCGGATGCTCGACATGGGGTTCTACGGGGACATCATGCGCATCGCCGAGCATTGCCGGAAGGAGCGCCAGACGTTGCTGTTCTCCGCCACCATGCCCGACCGCATCAAGGAGTTGTCGCGCACGTTGCTCAAGGACCCCGTGCAGGTGCAATTGGCCTTGTCAAAGCCCGCAGAGAAGATCAAGCAGGGCGCCTACATCGTGTTCGATCACCAGAAGGACGAGGTGTTGGTCGACGTGCTGAAAGATCGCCAGGTGAAGAGTGGCATCGTGTTCACGTCGCGGAAGCGGACGGTTTCGCAGATCACGCGCGTGCTCAAGAAGGCGGGGATTGTGTGCGACCGGATTTCATCGGATTTGGACCAAAACGAGCGCGAGGAAGTCATGCTCGGTTTCCGCCAACGCAAGATCCCGATCCTCGTGGCCACCGACGTGGTGAGCCGCGGCATCGACATCGATAACATTGAGCTGGTTGTCAATTATGACGTTCCCCCGAATGAAGAAGATTACGTGCACCGCATCGGCCGAACCGCTCGTGCCGACCGCGATGGCGAGGGCATCACATTGGTTTCGCCAGAAGACCAGTACCGCTTCAAGAAAATCGAAAAGCTCATCGAAAAGGAGGTGCCCAAGCTCGCCCTTCCGGAGCGCGTGGGACCTGGGCCGGAATACACGGGCAAGTCTTCGGGCGGCCGCGGTGATCGCGGTGGCCGTGGTGGCCGCTCCGGTGGCGGAGGCAAGCCCCGTTCGGGCGGCAATGGCGGTTCACGGGGAGGCGGCAAGTCCCGTGGTGGCGGCAAGGGCGATGGCACCCGCAACCACGCACCCAAGCAAGGAGAAGGTTCCAACAAGCCCCGCCGCAAGATGCGCCGCCGACACGACAACGGCTCCCAAGGCGCTTGATGCCAGCCCCTTGTTCGACCCCAGCATCATGAACGAATCCGATTGGCTCGAAAAATTGGGCGCAGATGCTTACCGCGTCATGCGCCAGCAGGGCACCGAGCGCCCGTTCACTTCGCCCTTTGTGCAGTGGGAAGCCGGCGGCGTCTACCATTGCAAGGGCTGTAACACGCCCCTGTTTCACACGGATCACCAATTCGACGCCGGCTGCGGCTGGCCCTCGTTTGACCGGCCGGTGGAAGGCGCTCCCATTGTAACGCGCCTCGACAAGTCCCACGGCATGATCCGCACGGAAGTCCGTTGCGGAGCGTGCGACAGCCACCTCGGTCACGTTTTTCCCGATGGTCCGGCGGCCACGACAGGCGAGCGCTTTTGCATCAACGGCATCTGCCTGACCCGGCAGGAGGCCGAGTAAACGGCCCGGTCAGCGCCGGGGTGTAGGCGGCATTCCGGGACGTCCGCCGCTGCGCTTCCGTGCTGCTTCGAGGATGCTGCGCCGGAATTCCTGTTCCATCCGAGGAAACTGCACCGTCCGTTCGGCGCCCAACACGGGCAGCAGCGCGCGCAGCAACGCGCTTTCCAAATCGACTTCGGCTTTGCGGTGCTCCGCAAGCTCGGCGATGAGGGCTTCGGCCTCGCGGTCGGTGGTGGGCCGCCGCTCGACCAAGCTCCGCATCGTGGCTTGGTGGTCCTGAACCGCTTGTTGGTGCGCATCCACGATGGGCCAAAACAATTGCGCCTCCTCCGTGGTCAAGGAGAGCTGTTCTGAGAAAAAGGCGATGCGCAATTGCTGGAGCTTGGCCTGCTGTTCAGGAGACAGGCGCTCGTGCATCGGACCGGGCTGGGCCCACGCCGCAGCAGTGCTGAAAGCCACCGCAAAGAAGGTGAAGAGGAACGTTTTCATGGGGAGCGGATTACATCGAGAGTTCATCAAGGGATTCCATTAGGTGATCGGGCCACTGGCCTGCTTCGAGCAGTTCGTATTCCGCCCATTCTACCGGAAGCTCCTCCAACGGGGTAGCTTCCAACAAACAAGCGTAGGTTGTGCAGGGTTCATCCCCTTGCACGGCCCACCAGCTGCCCGCAAGGAGCAAGGCGAGACCGGCGGCCACGCTGTAGCGTGACCAGTGGGGTTTCCGGGTGGCGCGCAACACGTCCGCGCGCTGCTTGGCGAAGAAGCCATCGGGGGTGGTGAAAGGAGCAGGATTCATGTCAATTCGAGTGAGGCCGTGACGAAGGACTTGATTTTCTGGGCGGCGTGGTGGTACGAAGCTTTCAGGCTGCCTTCGGAGGTGCCAGTGAGCGTGGCGATTTGGCTGAATGGCATTTCCTCGAAATAACGCAGGTTAAAGACCTGCCGTTGCCGAGGCGGCAGCGCAGCAATGGCCGCGTGGAGCTGCAATTCCGCCTCATCGCCCGAAAAGAGCGCATCGGATTGCAAGGCCGCATGGGCCTGAGAAAAGGCGTCGTCGAAGGCAACCGTCCGGTCGCGTTTGCGCCGTTTCAGGGCGTCAAGCGATTTGCGGGATGCGATGGTGAACACCCAAGTGCTGAACGAGCTGCGTCCTTCGAACTGGCCCGCCGATTTGTACACTTGGATGAGCGTTTCCTGCGTCACATCGGCAGCGTCCTCGTGGTTGCCCATCATGCGCCGGCAGTGGGCGTACAGCCGCTCGTGCCACGCATCGAGGAACGCTTCAAACGCCCGCTCTTTTGCGCGCCGCCGGCCCCGTTGCAAGTCGGGAAGCCAAATCGGAATGGATGTGTCAGGGGATGCCGCCATCGCCTTTCAGACGCAGCAGGGGCGTTTCGGTTTAACGTCCCGCCGGTTTTTTTGCGGCTTGTCGGCTGAGGAGGAACCACAGGATGCCCCCGCCGAGGAAGGTCAGCACCGCGATGAGTTCCGCTTGGGTGAAGGTCAATCCCAGGGCGTGCATCTTCGCATTCACCCGGATTTGCTCGATGAGAAAACGTTCGAGGCCGTTGAAGATCAGGTACAGGGCAAAGGTTTGGCCTGCAACCTGCAACCGCCGGCGCAGCGCCCACAGCACCCCGAAAATCACCACAGCCATCAGCGTTTCATACAACGGCGTCGGAAAAACCGCCGGCTGCAAGTACGTCCCAAAGCCCTCGAACACCGGCCACGGATCGCCCTCACCGATCAGCACGCCCACCCCGTTCACATTATTCGGATAATGGTACGCCCACAACCAATCGGGCAACCAGCCCATCCACCCCGGCTTGGGCGCGTCGTTCACGATGCCCCAGTCCCCGTCCCCGCTCACTTGGCAGCCAATCCGCCCGATGCCATAGGCCAAAATCAACGCCGGCGCCGCCGCATCGGCCAGCGGCAAGAACTTCATCCCCTTCTTCCGCGCCACCCACGCCACCGACAAGGCCCCCACAATCAACCCCCCGTAAATCGTCAGCCCGCCCAAGAAATTCGCCAGCGACGGCCGGGTAAAAAAGGCCACCAGTTCATCCGGGTACTCCAGCAGGTGGAACAGCTTCGCGCCCGCAATGCCCCCGACGGCCGCAGCCGTGACGATGCTCCCCACGTGCTCGGTCACGTGCACGGTGCGCTTGACCTGCTTCGGTTCCGGCAGCGCCTCCTTCGAAGCGGCATGATACCGCCAGCCGCCGAAAACCGCCGCCAGCGCGATGCCCCAACCGATGCTGCCCTCCCCGCTGAACAAATGCGCCTGGGGCAAGCCGCCCCCGGCGAACAGCACGTCGGCGTTCAGGAGCAAGTAGACGAACTTCCATCCGAAGAGGAATCCCGTCAGGGCCTGCAATCCCACGTCCATCCACGACACCGGCGCCCCGATCACCACCGTTTCCTCGCCCGGACGGAACAGCCCTTCGCCCTCCTTGCGCCCGAGCTCCATTTTGATGATGCGCGCGCCCACAATGAACGCCAAGGCGACAAAGAAGCCGAAGCTGTTGATGAGTTTCAGCCCCGGCAGGTCGAGGCCGAGGAGGTCGAGGAAGGCGAAGTAGAGGTTCGGATACATTCAAAGGAGGTTCAAAGCTCCGTGGACTGCGCCTTCGGAGATGCGTTCAAGTTGGACGGGCACAACGGCGTTTGCAGGGGCCAAATCCGCAGGCGCCGCCACCCGCACGTATTCGGGCGTATACCCAAACCGCAGCCCATCCTCCTCGGCCTGTTCGAACAAAACCGGCCGCTCCCGACCGAGAAACCGCTCGTAGTGCGCCCGCTGCTTTTTCAAACTGACCTGTCGCAACACCTTGTTGCGGGCCTGCCGCTCGGGAACGGGCACCACCTCGTCGATGCGCAGCGCCGTGGTGCGCGGACGTTCGCTGTACGTGAACACGTGCAAATACGAAACGTCCAAACCGAGCAAAAACTCCCGCGAGGCATCGAAGTGCGCTTGCGTCTCGCCCGGAAAGCCCACGATGACGTCGACGCCGATGGACGCCTCGGGCATCAAGCGCCGGATGTGCTCCACCCGCTCGCGGTACAAGGCCGTGCGGTAGCGCCGGCGCATCGCCGAGAGGATGGCATCGGAGCCGCTCTGGAGTGGGATGTGGAAGTGGGGCTGGAATTTGGCCGAACTCCCCACGAAATCGATGAGTTCATCCGTCAGCAAATTCGGCTCGATGGAACTGATGCGGAAGCGCTCCACGCCGTCCACCCGCTCGAGCGCCCGGACCAAATCGATCAGCCGCTCCTCTCCGCCCTTGCCAAAATCCCCGATGTTCACCCCCGTCAACACGATTTCCTTCGCACCCGCAGCAGCAGCGGCCTCCGCCTGCCGGACCGTGGTAGCCACATCGGCACTGCGGGACCGGCCGCGGGCAAGCGGGATGGTGCAAAACGCGCAGAAGTAGTCGCAGCCATCCTGCACTTTCAAGAAGGTGCGTGTGCGGTCGCCGCTGGAGAAGCCGGGGACGAAAGCCCGGACTTCCTTGATTTCGCCCACATGCGCCTCGCCCTGCGCCCGCTTGCCGAGGTCGTCCAAATGCGCAGTGAGGTTGAACTTCTCCTCCGCTCCAAGGACGATGTCGACGCCCTCGATGGCCGCGATTTCGGCGGGCTTCAATTGGGCGTAGCACCCGATGACGGCCACGAAGGCTTCGGGATTGCTCGACAGGGCGCGCCGCACGGCATTCCGGCATTTGGCGTCGGCTTGATCGGTGACGCTGCAGGTGTTGATGACCACGACATCGGGCGCTTCGTCGATGCCCACGCGCGCGTACCCGGCGTCGTGCAACTGCCGCGCGATGGTGGAGGTTTCGCTGAAATTCAGCTTGCACCCGAGGGTGTGGAAGGCCGCCTTGCCGGTGTGATTCATCGGGGGCGAAGTTACGCTGAGAGCGGCATTTTGTCCGAACTTCGGCAGGTGGAAGCGTTTGTGGTCATCGGCAATGGAGCCGCCGGTCGGTCGGCGGCGGAGGAATTGGTCCGCGGCGGGGCCGGGCGGGTGGTGCTGATCGGGCGGGAGCACCCGGTGCCCATCAGCCGGCCGGGCTTGATGTACCGGGCGATGGGGGCGATGCGCATCACCGATTTGGAGCTGGGGGTGCCGGCAGGGGTGGAGGCCGTTTTCGGCGAGGTGGTGGCGTGGTCACCGGTGCAGCGGTGGGTGGAATTGGCGTCGGGGCGGCGCCTGGCCTTCGACCACGTGATTTGGGCGGTCGGGGCGGTGGCTCGGCGGTTTCCCGGGCCGGTGACGGTGCCGGTGATGCACTTGCAGTCGCTCGGGGATGCCGAGGCCTTGGCGGGCGCGGAGGTGCGGCGGTGGGCCGTGGTGGGCGGCGGACTCGTGGGGGCGGAGCTGGCGGAGTGGGGGCGCGGCCGGGGGGCGGAAACGCATTGGGTGGTGCGCGAGGAGCGGTTGTGGGAGCGGTGGCTGCGGCGGGAGGAGTCGGTGGCCTTGGAGAAACGGGTTGCGCGCCATGGCGTGCGCTTGCACCTGGGCGTGGAGTTGGATGCGCTGGCGCCGGTGTTGCCCTTGCCGGGTGGGGAGGTGGCCGTGGATGCGGTAGGGGTGGCGATCGGTGTCGCGCCTGCCGGTTGGCCGGGGGAGTGGGCCGGGGCGTGGCCCGGGGTGCATGCGGTGGGGGATGCGGCTTCGTGGGACGGGGCCATGCGCGCGGGGAGGAACGTGGCGCTGCGGCTGACCGGGCGACCGGAGCTGCCGGAGCCGGTGGTGCGCGAGGAGCGGTTGCGCTGCTTCGACCGGGCCGTCACCGTCTTGGAGCGGGCGCAGCCGGTCGCGGAGTGGGGGTGGCTGGACGCTGCGCAGGCGCGGTCGTTGCGGGTGGGCACGGATGCTGCTGGCCGGTGGGTGCGGGTGACGGCGATGGGGTGGAAGCTCCGGGCGAACCGCGTGGCGGAGGTGCTGCAGCAGGGGCTTTCCTCGGACCAAATCCCCGTACACCCGCTCTTCAACGAGCCCGAAGGCACCCGCCTCCCCGTGGATGCTTGGTCGCAACTTCAACCCCTTCCCGCACCATGATCCGCGCCCTCGCCACGGGCTGCGTTGCGGCCGCCTTCGCCTGGAACCTCGTCGCCAACCCCGGACTCGGCGCGGAGCTGCTCTGGCTCGCCGCGTGGATGGCGGCCGCCGCCGTGTTCGCCGCAGCGGAAGCCCGCCGCCTGCCCGGCTTCGCGCACCGCCCCCAAATCCGCCACGCCCACCCCGCCCTGCGCGGCGCCCTCGCCCTCGCACTGACTTCCGGTTACGCCGTGCTGTACTGGTGGCCGGAGGCCGTGGCGCCCGTCCTGCCGGCCGTGGACGACCTCAGCTGGTGGATCCGGGGGGTGGACGCCGACCGGTGGTGGTGGTATGGTTTGGCCTACACCATGCTGGTCCTCACCTCCGGCCTCATCGTTTTCGTGCGCTACCGCCACGATGCCTACCAACGCCGCCGGACCGCCGCCGTGACCGCCGCGCAGCTCGTTTTTGCCTTCCTGCTCCCGTCCATCCTGCAAGGCCTCGATGCGGAGCACGCCGCCTTGCACCGGGATTGGAAGCTGTTCTGGCCCCTCGATCACAGCTTTTTCGAGCCCTACCGGCTCGACGCCATGCGAAGCGGCGGCCTCCTCGGGCGCGCCTATTTCTTCCTCGGCCTGTTCCTCTTTGCGGTGGTCGCCCCGGTGGCCACGTATTTCTATGGCAAGCGCTGGTACTGCAGTTGGATTTGCGGTTGCGGCGGGCTGGCCGAAACGGCCGGGGATGCCTTCCGCACCTTGTCGTCGAGCACCCCGCGCAGCTGGCGGTGGGAACGGTGGCTGATTTACCCCATCCTCGCGTGGATCACCGTGGCCACTGCCGTGGTGGTCGGCGGCTACCTCGCGGGGGTCGACCGCATCGGTCCCGTGGCCATCTACCCGGTGTTCACCCGGCCGTATGCGTTCGCCGTTGGCGCCTTGTTCAGCGGGGTCATCGGTGTGGGGTTTTACCCCTTGCTCGGGAACCGCATTTGGTGCCGATTCGGGTGCCCGCTTGCGGCGTACATGGGCCTTGTTCAGCGGTTTGCGTCGCGGTTCAAGGTTTCGACGGAGGCCGGCGGCTGCATCGCGTGCGGGGCCTGCACGCTGCACTGTGAGATGGGCATCGACGTGCGCGCGTATGCCATGAAGGGGGAGGACGTGCACCGGGCGGCGTGCGTGGGATGCGGGGTGTGCGCGGAGGTGTGTCCGCGGGATGTGCTGCGGTTGGAGTCCACGCCGGAGGGGCGGATTTGGCGGTTGCATCCGGAGGCCAAATCCCCTCCCAGCGCCAAGTAAACGCCCCTCCTGTGCGTAATTGTTGGTGGCTTTCGTAATTTGGCCTGAACTACCTGCAAATTGAAACGCATGAAGCACCTTTCCACCTTCGGCCTGCTGCTGCTTACCGCTGCCGCATCGGCCCAATCTTTTACGAACAGTTCGGCGCTGCTGCCGGGCACGTACAACAGCGGCAACTGCGTCGGCTTCACGGACGTCGACAACGACGGCTTCGATGACGTGGTGGTCCTCGACCAAAGCCGCGACCTCATCGTCCTGTATCAGAACGGCGACGGCACCTTCACGGAGGTGGCTTTCGGCCAAGTGTCCAACGCCGGCCAGTGGGGCATGTGCATCGCCGATTACGACAACGACGGGCACAAGGACGTGTTCAGCGGTGGTTCGTACGACGGGGTGCACGTGTGGAACATCGACGGCCCCGGGGTGTCTTCCGTCATTCCCATGACGAACAACCAACTCTTCATGCAGGCGTGCAACTTCGCCGACATCAACAACGACGGCCAGCTCGACGTTTTTGCCTGCCACGACGATGCCCTGTCGCGGATGTGGCGTGGGGAAGGGGAGTCGCTCATCTTCGACGCGGCGTTGATGCCGTTGGATGATTACGCGCTCAATGGCTACCCCGGCAACGATCACAGCGGCAACTACGGCACGGTTTGGTCCGACTTCGACAACGACGGTGACCTCGATTTGATGATTGCCAAGTGCCGCCAGTTCATCGGGGATCCGCAGGATCCACGCCGCATCAATCAGTTGTGGGTGAACGACGGCTCGAACAACTACACCGAGGACGCGGAGGCGCGCGGCCTGGTACTCAATGAGCAGAGCTGGACCGCCGACTTCGCTGACGTGGACAACGACGGAGATTTCGATTGCTTCATCACGAATCACAGCACGACGATGAAGCTGATGCTCAACGATGGCGCGGGATATTTCACGGATGTCACTCCAGGCAGCGGCCTCGATGTGAGCGGATTTGTTTTGCAGGCCAAACTCGCCGACTTCGACAACGACGGCTACAACGACGTCATCATCGGTGGCGGAGCCGACGGCTACTTCCACAACAACGGCGACCTCACGTTCACCCCCATGGATGCTTTCCCCGCGAACGACGAGATGCACAGCTTTGCCATTGGCGATGTGAACCGCGACGGGACGCTCGATGTCTATGCGAGCTACGGCAATGGGTACAACTCGGCCGACAATGCGAACCCGGATCGCCTGTGGGTGAACGACGGCAACGACAACCACTGGATTGCCTTCGATTTGCAAGGCATCGCCTCCAACATGGACGCGGTGGGAGCGAAGGTGACCATCACCGGGGCCTTCGGGACCCAAGTGCGCGAGGTGCGCAGCGGCGAGAGCTACGGCATCACGAACATGTTCACCTGCCACTTCGGCTTGGGAGCGAACGAAACAGTGGACAGCGTGGTCATCGATTGGCCGAGCGGCTTCCAATCGACCATTGCCAATCCTGAAATCGATGTGTACCACAACGTCCTCGAAGCGCCCTGCATGACGGAGGTGGCCATCGACGCCACTTCGTTGCAGTTCTGCGCCGGGGGGTCGGTGGAATTGACGGTCAGCGGCGACTTTGCGACCTACGCGTGGTCTGCCGGTGCGGGCGACGCCGCGACGGCGACCATCGATGCACCCGGCACATACAGCGTGACGGTGACCGATGCCGACGGGTGCATGGGCGTGTCGGAGCCGGTGACGGTTACCGAGGTGACCGGCGAAGCGCCGGTGCTGATGTACGAAGGCAGCACGCTGTTGTGCGACGGCGACATCTTCGAGTTGAGCATCGCGAACGAAGGCGACTGGACGTGGTCAACGGAGGCCACTGGCACCGTCTTGGCGGTGACGGAATCGGGGGTGTACAGCGCGAGCGGCACGGACATTTGTGGCAACGACTTGGTGTCTGACGTGGTGGAAGTTACCTTCTTCCCGGTACCGGATGCGCCTGTTGTAGCGGGGGCAACGGTGGATGCCGGGGGCAGCGTCGTATTGGACGGTGGCGTGAGCACCCTGCTGTGGTACGACGACGAATTCGCAACGGAACCGATTGCCGAGGGCGCGACGTTCACCACACCAGCTTTGGATGCAAGCACGACCTACTGGGTGGAGGATGTGGCCGTGTCTGCCGCGGAGCAATTCACGGGCGGCGAAACGGAGATGGACATGGGCCAGTACCACACGAATGATGCATACTACATGCTGTTCGACGCTTACTCGGCCATGCAGCTCGTGGAAGTCACGGTGTTTGCTAACGGAGGGGGGGTGCGCCAAATCGAATTGCTCGACGAGCAAGGAGCCACGCTCTTCGTAGGCGATTTCGACCTCACCGACGGCACAAACGTCATTGAATTGGGCTGGTCCGTTCCTGCCGGTACGAATTACGGCTTGAAGTGCAATGCGGACAACCCGCAGTTGTGGCGGGATGGCAACGGGTCTGATTTGAGCTACCCGTATGCGCTCGGCGATTTGGGCAGCATCACGTCAAGCACGGTAGCTGGCGCGAATGCCCAGAACTACTACTACTTCTTCTACAACTGGGTGGTGTCGGCGCCGACGACGGAATGCCCGTCAGACCGCGTGCCAGTGACCGTGACCGTTGTGGGGGTCGAAGAGTGGGCTGCAGCCATCGGGTTGGAGGCTTTCCCTAACCCGGCCAGCGAGCAAGTGCAATTGCGTTGGAACACACCGGAGTTGCTGGATGTTGAAGTCACGGATGCCGCGGGCCGCGTGGTGTGGAGCCGCACGCAAGGCGCCTCGGGAGTCGTGATTCCCGTCGCAAATTGGGACGCAGGCTGGTACCAAGCCACGTTGCGGACGTCGGCCGGTGCGACCTCCCTGCAATTGCTGGTGCAGTGATGAAGTAACCTTTGCGCGTTTGATGCGTATTGAAAGGCCGGATCCCGTGTGGGGTTCGGCCTTTTTTTTCGCGCCCACCGCGCCCTTCCGAATTATCTTGCCCACATGCAACAACTCATTGCCCTCTTCACTCGTTTTGTGCCGCGCCACCTGCTGCAAGTATGGACCCACTGGACCATTTTGCGGATTGCATTCATATGGTCGGGCAACCGGTTTGAAGACCCCATTTCGGGCAAAACGTATCGAAAAATGCTGCCGTATGGCCGGGTGAATCCGCGCCCCAACGCCCTCGCGCCACACAGCCTGTCACTCGAACGTCACCGGACGATTTGGCTGTTCATGCAGCGCCACACCGACTTCTTCACGGCGCCGTTGAGGATGTTGCATTTGGCGCCGGAATACTGTTACCTGCGGTTGTTCAAGAAGCAAGCGAACTTGGATTACGTCACCGGCGATTTGGTTTCCCCATGGGCCGATCACCACTTTGATGTCCATGCCATTCCGTTCGAGGACAATGCATTCGATGTGCTCATGGCCAACCACCTTTTGGAGCACGTGGACAAGGACCGGGATGTGTTGCTCGAATTCTACCGGGTCCTCAAACCCGGCGGCTGGGCGATACTACAAGTGCCCATCGACATGGACAACCCCAACACGGAGGAGGATCGCAGCATCACCGATCCCCGGGAGCGCGAACGGCTCTACTTGCAGAGCGACCACTTGCGCCTCTACGGACACGCGGACTACCCCAAGCGGCTGGCGGACGCGGGTTTTGAAGTCCAGGTGGTGGATGTGGCCGATGAAGTGGGAGAGGAGCTTGCGGAGCGCTACTGTCTGGGGTCCGAGCGGCTTGTTTATTTCGTGCGCAAGCCGCGTTAAAACGACCACTCCATGCGCAGCCGGACGTTGCGCCCCGGTTCGGGCAGCCCGAGGTTGTTCAGCTGGGACAGGATCGTCGTGTAGGAACGGTTCAGGAGGTTACTCGCCGTCAACGTCGTGGTCCAATGGGCATTCCACACCACGGAACAGCCGGCATCAAGTAAGACCGCTTCGCGTGACGCGCGAACAATGGATTGCGCCCGCCACGTGCGGCCGAGGCCATCCCCCCAAAACGTGTGCGCTTCCAAACGCATGTTCGCAGGAGGAATCAACGGCAGGACCTGCCCCCGTTCGTCCCGCGCATCGATCCAAGACCCCGCAGCCCGGAGTTCCAAGCCCTGCCGCACCGCCCAGCCCGCGCTGACTTCCAGCCCGGTGAGGACAGCGTCCCGTTGATCAAACGCGTAAACCGGCAGCCCTGCCAGCGCGGTATCCGTTTCCGTCAAGTGAATGAATCCGTTGACCCGTTGGTGGTAGCCTGACAATTCGCCGCGCCACCCATTGCGTTCGGGCCGCATCCAACTCAGTTCGATTTGATTCGCCGTTTCCACGCGCAGATCGACATTGCCCCATTCCACGCGGTTCATGGTCCCGTGAATGCCTGAAGCCGCAAGCTCTGCCAGTCCCGGTGCACGGTTTTTTCGGGCCAAACCCAATGTCATCCTCCAAGCGTCCGGCGACACCCAAGTCAGCCCCACGCCCCCCGATCCCATCCAATAGGTGCGTGCGGGAAGGCCGGCGGCCAGGGTTTGGCGCACATCCGACCGCAGGATGCCCACGGCGTGCAGGGACCCACGCTGCCAACCGGATTGCGCAAACACGCCGCCCTCCTTGATTTCTGCATTCGGAAGGAACGCTTCATCGTCGGCTTTGAGCGGGCCATTTTCGTTCGTTTTTAAGCCACCCTGCGTTCCCAGGGCCCATTGCCATGCACCTTCCTGCCGTTCAACCCGCAGGTCGAGCCGCGTGGTGCGCAAACTCAGATCGAAGTCCGCGAGAAGGGCCGATTCCGCTTCCCCCACCGCGAGGGAGTCGTGGAATTCCTTCCGGTGATTCAACTGATAACTGAGGGTTGGGTGCCAAACCCAGCCGCGGCGGCCTTGGATGTGCAGGGAGCTCGTGATGAGGTGGTCGCCGCTTTGGTGCCAGCCGTTGCGGCCGATGAGGCCTGCTGTGTTGTAAGCCGAGGTGTACGCGCCGTCCCACGTTCCCCAGCGTTTGAGGTAGCCAAACCTTCCCTGCGCAAAGAACTGCCGGTACGCTGAGTTGTCGAGTTGAGTGCCATCGGACAGGGTGGCATTCCCATGCCGGTTCACGCCCCCGCTGAACGTGTGGTACGCCGACTCGCTGCGCTTGCGGGTGATGACGGAGGCCTGGTAGCCGGAAGTGTTCGTGTGTCGGGTCAGGTGCAGGGCGCTGCTTCGTCCTTGTTCGGCCTCGGGGCCGATGGGCACGAACCGCAGGACGCCGCCGAGGGCGTCGGCAGCGTCGATAAGCGTCGAAGCGCCGCGCATGACCTCGACGCGCTCGATGCCTTGTTCGGGCAGGTAGATGCCGTGATGCTCACCCCAGGCTTGGGTTTCGATGCGGGCTCCGTAGAAATAGGTGGCGACGCGGAGGCCGGAGAGGCCGCGGACGATGGGGCGCACGGTACCACCGGTGGCGGTTTGGAAGGACACGCCGGGCAAGGCGGCCAAAGCCAGTAACCGGGACGGCGCCGGGGTGGCGTCGAGTGAGGCAACGTCCAGCCGTTGCACTTGTTCGAGCGGGGCGGCGGGGGCGTCTGACAAGGCGGAGACGGTCGCCGCATCGAGGCCGTGCACCAAGGCCGTGATGTCGGGTTGCTGGTCCGACAGGAAGAGGCTGTCGCGCAGGGGATCGT
The DNA here is from genome assembly GCA_023264155.1 of Flavobacteriales bacterium. Taxonomy (GTDB): domain Bacteria; phylum Bacteroidota; class Bacteroidia; order Flavobacteriales_D; family Sanyastnellaceae; genus JALQTD01. The sequence goes on from JALQTD010000005.1 coordinate 21,696, forward strand.
GGGAAGGGGTTTGGCCTGCAGCCCAAAACGCATGCATCACCAAGGCCATCAGCAAGGGGAGCGTGCGCGCGTTCATGCCGCAAAATTAGCGCTGCGCTTCCCGACAAAACCCCGGGTTATGTCAGGTTGGGTGAAACTTGACGTTGCTGTGACGAAGTGCGGGTCAACCCACCGTTAGGCGCTCTGCTTCAATGCCATAGACCCCATTGAACGCGGCCCCAAGCGCCTCCGACTCCCCGAGCCGAATGGACGTTCGCATCCGGCAGCTTTCCCGGAAATCGGTTTCCTCAGGAGCACAATCGAATTCCTTCAAAATCCGCATCGCATCACTCATCCGCTCGTATCCGAACCGCACCTCCCAGACCGCTTCCACGTGGCGTTCCACCAGTTCCCCGTGATCCAAAGCATCCAGGGTCGCTTCCCGGTAAGCCTCGATCAATCCCCCCACTCCGAGTTTGATGCCCCCGAAATAACGCACCACGATCGCCAGGCAATAGGTCACTTCGCGGCTCCGCAAAGCCCCGAGGATGGGTGTTCCAGCTGAATGCGCGGGTTCCCCGTCGTCCTGAGCCCGCCACTGTTCGCCCGTAGGCCCGAGCCGCCAGGCATAACAGTGGTGCCGCGCGGCGTGGTGGGCCTTGCGCACGGCCTCGAGGTGCGCCGCAATTTCCTCCTCGGTGCGAACGGGAAAGACGTAGCCGAAATGCTTCGATCCCTTCGACTTGAACAGGCCTTCCGACGGACGGGCCGGCATCCAGTACGCGTCAACGGGTCCTGTGGGCACTTCCGACATTTAGGATAACGGGTTCAGCGTGACCGAAAAAACGGTGATGGCGTGTAAATCGCGTCCGTGGAAGAACTTGTCCAAGGCGCCCATGATGTTAGGGGCCGAGAAGTACGAGGTGTGCAACTCCGTTTCATTGAAAGCGCGCCACTGGATGGTGTACGTGGGTTCGAGCGCCCGGTGTTCGCGGATGTACTCGAGCATGCTTTCGAGCGCCTGCACGGCATGAGCGCCGGTCGATTGGTGGAAGAGGAACTCTTGGTTGTGCCGCGGATTGTTCGTCATCAAGGCCAAAAGCGTCACGCCGCCTTCAACGGTGTAATCAAATCGCGGCGGCATCGCCCCGAAGTAGTTGGCCACTTGCGCCTCCAAGCGTTCCTGCTCCGTGCTGAAATCGTTGCTCATGACTCAAAGGTAGTTGCCGCTTTCCGGTTCTCCTTGAATTCGGGGAGCAATTCCGTCAGAAGGGACACGGTTCCCGCGTGGTCTGCCCGCCGCTGTTCGAGCGCGGCGATGCGCTCGAGCCATTCAGGTCCCGGCGACACCGTGTGCGCCGCGCGCCGGATTTTCGGGTGGTGGGTCGGCAAATCTTCCTCCGATTGCAGCTGCAGTTCTTCGTGCAGTTTTTCACCCGGGCGGAGGCCCGTGATTTCGACCTTGATGTCGCGTCCCGGTTCCAGCCCAGCCAGTTGGATCATCCGATTGGCCAAATCCAAAATCCGCACCCGCTCGCCCATGTCGAACATGTAAACCTCCCTTCCTTCGCCCATCGCCCCCGCCTCGAGCACCAACTGCACGGCTTCGGGTATGGTCATGAAGTACCGGGTGACCTCCGCATCGGTGACCGTCACCGGGCCGCCGGCTTCGATTTGCCGCCGGAACAAGGGGATCACGCTGCCGTTGCTGCCGAGCACGTTGCCAAATCGCGTGGTAATCACCCGCGTGGTCCCCTGGCCAGCGAGCTCCTGGATCATCCGTTCGGCCACGCGCTTCGTCGCCCCCATGATCGAAGTCGGATTGACCGCTTTGTCCGTGGAGACGAAAACAAACGCTTCGCAGCCCACCTGTTGGGCCGCCGCCAGCACATTGCGGGTACCGACCACATTCGTTTCGAAGGCCTGCCACGGTTGCTTCTCCATGAGCGGCACGTGCTTGTAGGCAGCCGAATGGAAGACAAATTCCGGATTGAATTCGGCAAAGGTGTCGCGCACTTGTTGGCCGTCGCGGATGTCGCCGATTTGGGCATTTACGTGACCAAGGACGCCGAGATTTCCCAACTCAAGTTGCAGATCGTGCATGGGAGTTTCCGCTTGGTCGATGGCCAAAATCGCCGCCGGTTGGTGGACCAAAATCTGCCGCACGAGTTCCGACCCAATGGATCCCGCAGCCCCCGTCACCACGACGCGCTTCCCACGCAAGACGTTGGTGACCCGCGAGCGGTCGAGTTGGATGGCCGGGCGGCCGAGGAGATCTTCGATGCGCAATTCGCGGATTTGGCGCGCGGTGAGTTCGCCGTTGATCCAGTCGTGCACCGGGGGAACGTCGAGGACGCGGATGCCTTGGCCTAGGGCCTGGTCGACGATGCGCCGCCGCCGCTTCGGGTCGAGTTGCTGGACGCTGATGATGAGCCGGTCCACGCCGCCCGTTCGGTAAAAACGACGGGCCTGCGCCGCCGACAGGATGTCCACCCCTTCGAGCTTCTTGCCGATTTTATGCGGGTCGTCGTCGATGAAGGCAACGACCTGCATTTCGGCGGAGCCCTCGCGGTCGAGGGCGCGTTTGGCAATCAACCCCGCCTCTCCCGCGCCAAAAATCGCCACGTGCACTTGCTCGCTGCCCTTCCGCATGGTCTGCAAATACAGCCACTTCACGGCGAGGCGCATGCCGATGAGCGCCACAAGCGTCCCCATCCACTCGATGGCCAACACCGAAAATGGAATGAAAAACCGGCCATCCACAGCGGCAAAGCGCACCCCATTCAATCCCGCGAACACGAGCGTGCCCACGGAGACCGCCCAGAATACGCGGCGCGCATCCTCGGTCCCCGTGTGCCGCAAAATGCCCGATTCCAGCCGGAACGCCCGCGCAATTGCCAATCGCACCAAGAAGAAAATGGGTAAAAACCGCCACCAAACCGCCCATTCGTCTGCCGGCACGCGGAACTCAAATCGGATCAACAGCGCCCCGAGCACCGCAACGGTTGCGAGTGCCCCGTCCATCGCCGCCACAATCCAACGCGGGGCGTACCGAGCGGGCAAGCTGGGGTGAATCAGTCCTTTCATCCGTCAGCCTTCAAAGCAGAGTGACAGGATGAAGGTCCGGGTTTTCAGTTGTTCCAACGGCCGGGCATAAATGGTGTCGTCGTGGATGAGGACATCACGCCGGCCGAATTGGAATTTGCCTTCGATGCCGAATTTGAAGAAGGGTAAGAACAAATCCACCCCCGCTCCGACATCCAGCGACCGGTTGCCTTTCTCCAAGCGCAGCACCAAGTCGCTCGCCAGTTCTTGGTCCACTTCCGCGTTCGACTGCATGTCCCGGCTCAATGTTCCGCCGACGAGGCCGTATGCAGCAAAGTTCCCGATGCGGTCGGTCCGAAGTTTCACGAGGAAGGGGAAATCGAGGTACACCGATTCCGTGCGCCGGACTTTCGTCAGGTCCTCTTCCTCCCGAAGGAACGTGTATTCCAGCCCGCGGTCTTGGAAGCTGAGCCCCGGGGCGAAGCGCAGGTGCACGTTCCCGTTGATGTCCCAGGAGGCGAGCAAGGCCAAATTAAATCCCGACTGCGGCAAATTCGCCACGCTCAGCAAGCTATCAGCGAACAAACTGTCCTGCCGCAGGGTCATCCGGAAATCCGATGAGTTCGCACTCAGCAAGAATCCGAAGTGGTAGGGCTTGGTGTCGAAGGACGCCAGGTTCTTTCGCGGCCCTTGTCCCCAAGCGGTGGCCGCTGTGGACACCGCAACCAAGGCAAGCGCCCAAGCGCGCAGGGCAGGGAAGTGCTTCATGAATTCCATCAGGTGCAAAACTACGCAACGCGCGGTTCCCGGATTTGGTATGCGCGCCCCATTCAGCGGATCCAAACCGACCGCCATAAAACCGTGGCGACGGCTGCGCAAATGAGGCTCGCCACGACGAGGCCGAGGAGGGAAAGGCCGATGAACAGGCGCGGATTGAAGATCGTGTCGATGGTGTCCAATTGCTGTTCCAGAGCCGCTTCGCGATCCCAGTTGCCCCCGCCTTGGGCTTCAACGAAGGCCGACCAAGCGGCATCGTCCTCTACCATGGCGGTGGCCTCCGCTCGCAGGTGTTCGCGGCGGGCGGCCAATCCGTCCGCTGCCACCGTGGTGTACCAAACGACGAGGCCGGCGGTGACCAAGAGGGCGAAACGGAACGGGGTTTGGGCCACCGCGCGAAACGCCGTCAAGAAATCAGGGTAATCGTCCCCGCTTTTCATGGCCACCCAAGCCCCGCCCAACGCGAGCAACATCAGGATGAACAGGTTCAGAAGCGCACCGACTTGGGCGCTCGTTTCCCATGGGAAAACGCCCCAACTGAAGAGCTTCCAGCCCCCCCACAACGCGGCCCCGACCAAGGGAGACCACTTCCAGAAGGTCATCCGTTCATGGAGTTCAGGAAGTCCTCGTTCGTGCGGGTCTGCTCGATGCGTTCCTTGACGAACTCCATCGCCTCGATCGAGTTCATGTCGGCCAAGTGCTTCCGCAAGATCCAAATCCGCTGCAAATCGGTCTTGTCCATGAGCAAGTCCTCCCGGCGCGTCCCGCTTGACAAGATGTCGATGGCCGGGTAGATGCGGCGATTCGAGATGCGTCGGTCGAGCTGCAGTTCCATGTTGCCCGTGCCCTTGAATTCCTCGAAGATGACGTCATCCATTTTTGACCCCGTTTCGGTCAGGGCCGTCGCGATGATGCTCAACGAGCCGCCGTTTTCGATGTTCCGGGCGGCGCCGAAGAAGCGCTTGGGCTTTTGCAGGGCATTGGCTTCGACCCCGCCTGAGAGGATCTTGCCGGAACTCGGGCTGACCGTGTTGTACGCCCGCGCGAGGCGGGTAATGGAGTCGAGCAGGATGCAGACGTCGTGTCCGCATTCCACCATGCGCTTGGCTTTCTCCAAGACCAAATCCGCAATCCGGACGTGGCGATCCGCCGGCTCGTCAAACGTCGATGCAATCACCTCCGCGTTCACGCTGCGCTTCATGTCCGTCACTTCTTCCGGACGCTCGTCGATGAGCAGGATGATGAGGTACACCTCGGGGTGGTTGATGGAGATGGCGTTGGCAACGTCCTTCAACAAGGTCGTTTTACCCGTCTTCGGCTGCGAGACGAGCATGCCCCGCTGGCCTTTTCCGATGGGGGCAAACAGGTCCATCAGCCGCGTGCTGATGCCACCGCCGCGGGTGCTCAACTTGAAGCGTTCTTGCGGGAAGAGGGGCGTCAGGAACTTGAAGGGCACCCGGTCGCGCACCCATTCGACCGTGCGGCCATTGATGCTCACCACGTCGATGAGTGGGTAGAACTTTTCGCCGATGCGTGGCGGACGGATTTTTGCGATGACGGTGTCGCCGTTTTGTAAGGAGAACTGCTTGATTTGGCGGTTGCTCACGTAGACGTCATCCGGCGAGTTGAGGTAGTTGTAATCGGCCGAACGCAGGAATCCGTGGCCCTCGTTTTGCAATTCCAAAACACCTTCAGCCTCCAAAATCCCGTCGAAGTTGAAGCCGTGTTCTTCCGGCTCGCTGATGAACTTGTCGCGCGAGTTGCGGCGGTCGTTCCGGTCGTTCCGGTTGTTGCGGTCGTTCCGATCGTTGCGGTTGTTGTTGCGGTCGCCCCGCTCGTTCCGCTCATTGCGGTTGCCGCGCTCGTTGCGGTTGCCGCGTTCGTTGCGTTCGCCGCGCCCCTTGTTCTCGGATTTGTTGTCCGGTTTGCTCTCGGATTTGCGCGGCTCCTGCTTTTCAGCCTGTGCGGGCGCATCCCCCTGTCCGTCGCGCGGAGAAGGCGATTCACCTTCGTTGTTGTTGCGGTTGCGGCGGCTGCGGCGCTCTCGGAGGCGGTCGCCGGGTTTCGGGGCTTCGCCTGAATCGGGTTGCTTCGGTGCGTCGGGCTTCGGAGCGTCGGACTTGGGGGCATCGCCCTTTGGAGCATTCGTTTCCCGAGCCGTTGTCTCAGCGGGCGCATCCGCGGGCTTGGCCTTGGCAGGACGGCCCCGGCGGCGTGCAGGTTGTTCGGGAGCTTCCGCGGTTTCCGTGGCCGGTGCGGGCTTGGGCGCTTGGGCGCGCGGTTTGGCCTTGGCCGCAGGCTTCTTCTCCGGGCTTGGCCGCACAGCTTGCTCATCCAAGATGGAGTAGACCAAATCTTGTTTCTTCAACTTATCCAAGCGCTGGATGCCCAGCTTCTTCGCGATGTCGCGCAATTCGGCAACTTTCTTGCCGTTTAATTCGATGATGTCGTACATCAAGGGGTCAATCAAATATTCCTAAAAAGAGGGAAGGGGCGGGCACAAAGGCCCAGGTCCGATGCGTCATGATGGAGCCGTACATCCAAACTCGTGGCCCGCAAACGCAGGGCAATGATACGCAAACTTTTCTAACCCACGCGCGGACCGAGCTCGACAACTTCCATGTTGTGGATTTGGCCCCCTTCGATGGAGAACCGCAGGAGGGTCCGCACGCGGTGAAATCCGTGCACCCCGGCGGCTCCCGGATTGACGTACAGCCCTCCCCAGCTGGCATCGCGTTCCACCCGCAACAAATGGCTGTGCCCGCAGATGAACACGTCCGGTCGTTCGCCCTGAAGCAGGGCGCGCACGCCGCTGGCGTAGCGATCGGGGCGTCCGCCGATGTGGCGCATCAGGCAGCGCAGGCCGCCGCATTCCCAGCGGATTTCCTCGGGAAATTCCGCCCGTGCTCGGTGGTCGTCGATGTTGCCATAAACCGCGCGCAAGGGCGCCACCGCCGCCAGTGCATCGGTCACGGCGAGGTCCCCGATGTCGCCTGCATGCCAGATTTCATCCACCTCGCGCAGGTGGTGCAGGATGCGGTCGTCCATGTGGCTGTGGGTGTCGGAAAGGAGGCCGATGCGCATGGGCAGCAATTTCGGGTGCAAGTTGCGGTTTTTTTGGCCCAAATTGCAGGCATGATTCACCGCCTGCTCCTCCTTGCCCTCAGCGCGTTGCTCGTGGCCACCACCGCGCTCGCGCAACCTGCGATTACCTCCGAGAACAAACGGGCGGTGAAATCCTATGGTGAGGGGCTTGAGGCCTACCTCCACGGACGCATTTCGGAGGCCCTGGAATCGCTTGATGCCGCGATCAAGCGGGATCCGGAATTTTTCGAAGCGTGGATGCTGAAGGCCCAAATCCTGGACGAGTCCGGCTACGTGTCCCTCGCTGCCGATGCCTACCAGCAGGGTTACGAAACCGCCCCCGAGCGGTATCCGCAAGGTCGGATGCGCTTGTGTGAATTGCTGCATGTTTCGGGCCGCTACGCAGAGGGATTGCAAGCTTATGCGGATGCATCCGCTTCACTCGGTACGGAGTTGAAGGGGGTGGATTGGGAAACCATCCATGCCCACTTGATGTTTGCTGCGGAAGCGGTGAAGCACCCCGTGGACTTGGAAAGCCACCCCCTTGCAGGGGAAGTGAACACGGAGGCACCGGAGTATTATCCCGCCATCACGGCGGATGGCCAAACCTTGCTGTTCACGCGCCAAGTCAATGGTAAAGGCGCGTTCTCGGGCCAGGAGGACTTCTTCACCGCGCACCCCACGGGCAACCGGGGCTGGGGCGACGTTCGCCCACTGCGTGGCATCAACACCGCTTCCAACGAGGGCGCCCCTGCGTTGCAAGGGGACGGGCAGCGCCTCATCTTCACGGCCTGCTCCACAGTCGAAAACGGCTACGGCGATCGCACCGGCAAGGGTTCGTGCGACCTGTTCGAATCGGTGTGGGATCCGGAGCTCGGCCAGTTCACCCTCGGCACCAACCTCGGTGCACCCAACACCGGCGTTTGGGAAAGCCAGCCCTCGCTCTCCGCTGACGGCCAAACCCTCCTCTTCGTGCGTGCCCGACGCGGAACGCGCGACACCCCGGCCGAGCAAGACATCTTTCAATCCACCCGCCAGCCCGATGGTTCGTGGTCGCCCGCGGTCCGGTTGCCCGGCCCGATCAACACGCCCGGAATGGAGGGCAACCCCGTGTTGCATCCGGATGGCAGGACGCTCTATTTCGTTTCGGATGGCCACCCCGGCATGGGGGGGCTGGACCTCTTCCGCAGTGTCAAAGGGTCGGACGGTGTTTGGAGGAAGCCGGTGAATTTGGGCTACCCCATCAACACGCACCACGACGAAAGCAGTGTGCTGGTGACGCCCGACGGCCGCTGGGCCATGTTCGCCACCGACCGCGAATCCCCCGGCAACCTCGACCTGTGGGAACTGCGCCTGCCGGAAGAGCTCGTGGCCAGCGAAGTGCGGGTCTTGCGCGGGCGGGTCACCGATGTGGCCAGCGGTGCGCCTGTGGCGGCGGATGTCGATGTGGTCGAGACTACCGGACAGCTCATCGCCCAAGTGCAGTCGGACCCGTCGAACGGCCGGTTCGAGTTGCCGCTGCCCGACGGCGACGCCTTGCGCTTTCGGGTGGACCATCCCCAGTACGCCTTTTATTCGGAGCTGGTGACGTGGTCGGAAGTGGATCCGAACGAGGTGGTGGAAATCGCCTTGACCCGCTTTGAAGTGGGCACGGTGCTCACTTTGAAGGATGTCCGGTTTGCCTCGGGGTCGTCCACGTTGGAGGCCGTTTTTCAGCCGGAGTTGGAGCAATTGGCGGCGTTGATGTTGGCCAACGAGGTGAAGGTCCAAATCGTCGGCCACACCGACAACCGCGGCGCTGCCGCCGCCAACCTCACCCTGAGCATGGAGCGCGCTGAAGCCGTCCGCAATTACCTCCTCGGCCGCGGGGTTGCTGCCGATCGCATGGCCGTGGAAGGCAAGGGCGACACGGCGCCGATTGCCTCGAACGACACCGAGGCGGGCCGCGCTTTGAACCGGCGGACCGAGATCATCGTGGTCGAGTAGGGGACCAAATCAGCGCCAACTCCATCCGCCGCGGTGCTACCGGGTTGAAGTACTTGCCACCGAAAGCGTTCACTTGGTACCAGTCCGAGTACCGGCTGTTGGTGGCATTCAATGCGCTCAGGGACACTTCCCACGGGCCACGCAACCACGTCACCGTAGCGTCCAGCCGGTGGTGGGCCGGCGCCCAGTCCGCGCCGCTGTTGGAAAGCGGTGCCCGGTCGTTCCACCGGTGTCGCAGGTGAACCGACCAAGCACGCCGCTGCCAGGTGAGGGTGGCCCCCGCTGTGTGCAACGGGGTGCCAGGCATGGCATAGGCATCGCCCAATGTTTGGACAGCAAACCGATGAAGTGTCGCCCAAACCCGCACCGCAAAGGATGCAGTCCCCCCCGACGCTTGCACCTCGATTCCCCGCATCTGCAAGGCATCGGCATTAGCCAAGACGGGCGCGTCCGTCGGACCCGGGATCACCCCGATCGCATCGCGCACCTGCTGGATGAAGGCGGTGGCTTCCGCCTGCCAACGGCCCGGTTGTGTCCGAACGCCAGCCTCCAAGGTTTGGCCCCACTCCGGGCGCAATTCCGTGGCCTCCAGCGTTGCGGGATCCACGATTTCGAATGAGGTCGGTGCGTTGATGCCCGTGCCCCACTCCAGAAACCCCGTCATGCGCGGACCTGCCGGAATGCGGATGCCCGCCCGGGGCAAGAGCCGCGTGGTGTGAAACCGCTCGTCAAAGGGCAAGCTGTCCTGAACGGATCCCTCCGTGGTGCGCGCCATGTGGTTCGCGGCCAACCCGGCATGCCAGGCCACGCCGCTTTCGCCAACGCGTTGCACCCCGGCACTCGCCCAGCCCCGGTGCGTCCGCGATGCCAGGTCATACCGCAGCTCCTCGCCACCGATGTCGGTTTCCTCCAACCGGAGCCCATCCGACTGCACCACGGCATGGGTCAGCCACGACCACCGGCTGCGGTCTCCCACATGCAGGACCCCGCGGCGGACCATGCGCAGGGATGCGTTGGCCGCCTGTTCCCGCTTGTCCCCGTTGTAAAAGGGGCTCGTGCCGTATGGGTTGTGCTTGTCCGTCAGCGATAGCAGGGCCCAAAACCCGCCCCGTTCGCGTTCTTGGCTCCACCCCGTGGCCACCCGTCGCCGCTCCACGCGGGCGCCATAAGCCACTCCCGGGGCGCGGGTGGGGGCCGCATCGGCGTCCTCGGCGGTCAGCGATCCGGGAAGTTCCCACATGCCGTCGAACAGTCCGAGCCAGGCGTGCTGCTCCCAATCCCCGCGCGATTGCCGCCAATGCAGGTCGCCTTGGTGCTTGCGGTTGGCTTCTTGTTCCCGAAATCCCGGTTGCGAGGCACTGACCCACCCCACCTGCCACGGGCCGTGGGCGGCTTGCGCAGCGACGCTTCCGGAGGCCCCTTCTCCGGCCGCTCCCGCTCCGAGGGTGGCTCCCCGCAGCGTCAGCCGGGTCGCATTCGTGGCGCTCAAGGCCCAGAGGGCTCCGGAGTAGCTCCCTCCCAAGGCGGCGCCCGAAGGACCGGTCATGATTTCCACGCCCGCGAGCAGTCCGGGGTCCAGCCATTCGACGGGGGAATCGCCATCCGCCGTGGTGAGTACGAATCCGTCGAGCAATGTCCACACGTTGCGCACGCCAAAGGGGGACCGCAACGAGCTGCCGCGCATGCGGATGCGCCGGGATCCCCCTGCGCCTCGGGTTTCCATTTTAACCCCTGGGATTTGGTTCAATCCCCCTTCCAAATCCACGGCACCCGCCCGCTTCAACCCCAAGCTGTCCATGCGGTGAACGGGCGCAAAGACCGGGGCCACCGATTGAATGGCGACCACGGCTGAGGCGGACAGGCCGATGGTGTCGGTTTGAGCTGCAGCCGATCCGACCAGACCGCCTGCCAAGCACAGCGCCAGCAAGCGCCGCACCTTATTGCATTTGGAAGGTCCGCGTGGTGGTCGAAGTGCCATTTGTTACGCGCAGGAAGTAGGAACCGCTGCTAAAGGACGACAGGTCGACGTCCCAAGCGCTGCTCGTCACACGTCCTGAGGCCACGCGTTCGCCATTGAATCCGATGATTTCCCAGTGACCCGTGGGTTGGGCTGCAGCGTATTCCACGCGGATTTGGTCCACAGCAGGATTCGGAAAACAGCGGAGCGAAGGGGTGGTGGGAGCGGGCGTTTCGATGGATGAATACGCTTCGTTGGCGAATTGCTTGATCAAATTGGGGCCGCTGCCGGGGTAGCTGACACCGTTGAATGCGACGTAGACGGCACCGGTGTAAGGATTCACGGCCACGTCGCGCACGCGCTGGTTGAAGGAGGCGAAGAACTGATCTTCCGATGCGATGGCGGTTCCGTCTTCGCTCATGTGGAGGACGCTCAAGCGCTCGTACGAGGCACTCAGTCCGCCGAGCACGGCCATCAGCACGCTGTTCTGCCATTCGGGGATGGCGGGGTGGTTGTAGTATTCGATGCCGTTGACGGCCACGCAAGGGGTCCACGCCTTGAGCGGCTCCACCACGTCGTTGTTTGCGCAGAAATCCTGTTCGCCGATGGTGTTGCAGAATCCCTGCACGTCGGGCCAACCGTAGTGTCCGCCGGGGGTGACGATGTTGAATTCGTCGTCCGAATTTTGGCCGTGTTCGGAGGCGTAGATGAGGCCATTCGGGCCGAGGGCGAGGCCTTGGGTGTTGCGGTTGCCGTAGGTGTAAACGTAGCTGTCTGGGAAGGGGTTGTCGGCGGGGATGCTGCCATCGAGGTTGAGCCGCAAGATCTTGCCTTGGAGCGAGTTGAGGTTGGGCGCGTTCGATGAGGTGCCGAGGTCACCCGCGGTCATGAGGAGCGTCTGGTCGGGCAGCACGAGGAGGCGGCTGCCATTGTGGATGCCGCCTGCGCCAAGGGTCAGCAGGACTTCTTCATTGACCAAACTCGTTCCGTTCCAATCGAATGCGCTCAGTCGTTCTTCGCCATTCCAGCCGCTGCCGGTGCAGTAAACGAGGTACACCTTCGGCGTGGTTTCCCAATCGGGGTGCATCGCCATGCCGAGCAAGCCGGGCTCGCCGTTGCCGTTGTTCATCACGTTCAACGACAGGACCGTGGTGTAGCTGCCCGTGGCAGGGTCGATGCGCAGGACGTCGCCTGGGCGGGTGGTGCACCACAGGAAATCATCGGGGCCCCAGAGCAACTCCCACGGGAGTTGCACGCCGGTGACGAGGTCGGTTTCGGTGAGCGTGGTGTTGCCGACGGTCCATGTTTGGCCTGAAACCTGACCGCACACCAGGAGGGCAGCGAGTGAAAAAGGGGCGAGAAAACGCATCATTTCGGAATCAATTTCGTTCAAAGCAGTATGCCGAAATTAGCGACAAAACCCGAACGCATGCGCAAGACACTGCACCTCATTGCTCCGTTGGTGGCCGGACTGGCCGCGTCCATGACGTTGCACGCCCAAACCCCGGATTGGATGTTCGCCCTCGAAGGCGCCTACATCGGCCGGTTCGAAATGCCGGATGCGAGCGGGGTGAAGGACAAGGCCACGTGGGATGCCCGGCTCGATGGCCGCCGGAATTTGCAAGAGAACGGCTTCGTGCTCCAGTGGATGGTGGAGCGCGAGGGCGGGGTGGAGGAGACGCTGACGACGTGGCACTGGGAGGACGAGCACGTGTGCGAGACGTCGATTGTGTCGGGCCGTCCGTCGGAGGAGTGCTGGCTGGTTGCGGGCCAAACCGATCACGCCGTCATCCTGCGCCGCGGCGGTGAGTTCGGCGGCACCGCCATGCTCTTTGAGCGCACGGTGGAACGCCTCCCTGGCCAGCTCCGCATCACCGACCGCCACAACGATGGCAGCGGGAAGTGGGCGTTCGCTCAGGGGTACGTGTTCGAAGAAGTGAAGCCGGACGCGGGCAAGGACTAACGGGCGAAGGCGGCGGCGCTGTGGGGCGGGATTTGGCCAGTGGCCTCTCCGAGGAGCAACTCGCCCGGCGCTTCCAACGCATGCGGCGCGTCCGTCTTGTTGATCCACACCTCCGTGGTCTCGCCCAGGTATTGCCGCGTGATGCGCAACACGCCCGGGGCCACTTCCGCATAGTCCGACGATCCGTACATCATGCTCATCCGGCCGGTCCGCAAATGGGCCCAAGCCGCAGCGTGGTCGTGCGTCCGCCGTTCCTGCTCATTCCATCTGTCGAACCGCATCATCTTGCGGTTGTCCGGATCATTGCCGCCTTCGTAGGCCAACTCATCTCCGTAATAGATGCACGGAACGCCCGGAATGCTAAAGAGGTAGCTCGTGAGCAACCGCATCTTCTCGTAGCCGGCGTCGCCTTCGTGCGCGATGAGGCGCGTCCAGCCCGCGAGCTTCGTATCCTCTCCGGGTTCCAAGGCGCCGTCAGCGAGGGAAGTGAAGCGCGGCCGGTCTTGGTTGCCCGTGATGTTGCCCATCAGGTGGTGGGCGCCGTACGCAGCCAAGCTCTGCTCCGCGGTCGACACCAAGCCTTCGAAGCTGGCTGAATCATCGGAAAATGCCGCTACCATGGTGTCGTAGTGGTTGAAATCGAACTGGGCATCGAGCATGCCGGAGGAGAGGTAGGACGCGATGAGCGAAGGGCTGCCGTAGGTTTCACCGATTTGGAAAACATTGCGACCGCCGCCGGTACTGCGCTTGACTTTCGCCGTGAGTGCGCGCCAAAACGTTTCCGGAATGTGCTTCGTAGCATCGTGGCGGAAGCCATCGATGTCGGTGTGCTCGACCCACCACAAGGCGCTGTCGGTCATGGCATCCACCACTTCTGGCTTCGAGAAGTCGAGGGTGGGCATGAACGTATCGAACCAGGTCGTCAAGCGCTCTTCGTCCCAAAGCTGCGTGTTTTCACGGCCGTCCGGCAGATACAAATCCGTGGCCCATTCCGGATGCAGCTGGTACACGGGGTGCTCCTCATGTACGTGGTTCGCGACGTAGTCCACCAAGACGTTCAGTTCGTGGGCATGGGCGGCGTCGACCAGGCCGTTGAATTCCTCCAAGCTGCCGAAGCGCCG
>JALQTD010000060.1 GCA_023264155.1 Flavobacteriales bacterium
CTTCGAACGTGTTCAGGATGTCCTCCTGCTCCACGAAGGCCATCTCGCAATCGATTTGGGTAAATTCCGGCTGCCGATCGGCCCGCAAATCCTCGTCCCGGAAGCACTTCACAATCTGGTAGTAGCGGTCGAAACCGGACACCATCAGCAGCTGCTTGAAGGTCTGGGGCGACTGGGGGAGGGCGTAGAACTGGCCCGGATTCATGCGCGAAGGCACCACAAAGTCGCGCGCGCCCTCGGGCGTGGACTTGATGAGGTAGGGCGTTTCCACCTCGATGAAGGAGATGCTGTCGAGGTATTTCCGCGTCTCAATGCTCAGCCGGTGGCGCAGCATCAAGTTGTTCTGCACCGGCTTCCGACGCAGGTCGAGGTAGCGGAATTGCATGCGGAGGTCGTCGCCGCCATCGGTCGCGTCTTCAATGGTGAACGGTGGCGTTTTCGAGGCGTTCAGGATTTCGAGCCCCTGCACTTCGATTTCGATGTCCCCGGTCGGGATGTTGCCGTTCTTCGATTCCCGCTCCTTCACCACACCCGTTGCCTTGATGACAAATTCCCGCCCCAGTTTCCGAGCTTGCAGGCACAGCCCTTCGTCGGTGTCGAGGTTGAACGCGAGTTGGGTGATGCCAAACCGGTCGCGCAAGTCGACGAAGGTCATTCCGCCGAGGTCGCGGGACCGCTGGACCCACCCGCTCAGGGTGACGGTGGTGCCGGCGTGTTCAAGGCGAAGTTCGCCGCAGGTATGGGATCGGTGCATGGGGTGCCGTTTTCTGGGTGTGCAAATTTACCACGGAATGCGCAGGTTTGGGTAGGCCAAATCCGCGCGCCGCTTGAACCCCTACGCGTTCGGATGCGCATGGGTTTCGCCGTAGTTTCGCAGGGTGCGGGGTTTGGCCCGAAAAGCGGCCCCCCAGCGCATCCCCTCGAACCGGGCCTCCGCGACCGCGCGCCCACAACGAAACCCCATGGCAGACACCCCCCAAACCCCGATGGAACGCCTTGAAAATCTGCGTGTTGAAGCACTCAAAGGCGGTGGAGAAGCGCGCATCGAAGCGCAGCACGCGAAGGGCAAATTGACGGCGCGCGAACGGATCACCCTCCTGCTCGACCCGGGTTCATTTGAGGAAATCGGCATGCTGGTCAAGCACCGCTCCACGAACTTCGGCTTGGACAAGCAGCAATTCCTGGGCGACGGCGTGGTCACGGGCTATGGCCGCGTCGACGGCCGCCCCGTTTACGTATTCTCCCAAGACTTCACGGTCCTCGGCGGCTCCCTTGCCGAAGCCCACGCGGAGAAGATCTGCCGCATCATGGACCTGGCCATGCAAAACGGCGCCCCGGTCATCGGCCTCAACGACAGCGGCGGCGCCCGGATCCAAGAAGGCGTGGTCTCGCTCGGCGGGTATGCCGACATTTTCTACCGCAACGTCCAAGCCAGCGGGGTCATCCCGCAGCTGAGCGGCATCCTCGGCCCGTGCGCCGGTGGGGCGGTCTACAGCCCGGCGCTGACGGACTTCATTTTCATGGCGGAGGGGTCGAGCTACATGTTCGTCACCGGCCCGAATGTGGTGAAAACGGTGACGCATGAGGAGGTGACGAGCGAGGAGTTGGGCGGGGCGAAGGCGCATGCGGCCAAATCCGGGGTCACCCACTTCACCGCTGCCAACGAAGCCCTCGTGATCGCCCAAATGAAGCGGGTCCTGTCTTACCTGCCCTCGAATTGCGAGGAGTTGCCGCCGGCCCTTCCCTACGCGGCAGCCGATGAGGCGCGACCGGCGTTGGACGGGCTCATCCCTCAGAACGCGCAGCAGCCCTACGACATCCGGGATGCGATTGAGGGGACGGTCGATGCGGGCAGCTTTTGCGAGGTGCAGCGCGACTACGCGGAGAACATCGTGTGCGGATTTGCGCGGCTCGCGGGCCGGAGCATCGGCATTGTGGCGAACCAGCCGGCCTTCCTCGCCGGGGTCCTCGACATCAAGGCGTCGAACAAGGCGGCGCGGTTCGTGCGGACGTGCGACGCCTTCAACGTGCCGCTGCTCGTGTTCGAAGACGTTCCGGGCTTCCTGCCGGGCACGGACCAGGAATGGAACGGCATCATCAGCAACGGGGCGAAGTTGCTCTACGCGTTCAGCGAAGCCACGGTGCCCCGCATCACCGTCATCACGCGGAAGGCCTACGGTGGGGCGTACGACGTGATGAACAGTGCGCACATCGGAGCGGATTTGGTCTACGCGTGGCCCACAGCGGAAATCGCCGTCATGGGGGCCAAAGGCGCTGCAGAAATCATCTTCCGCAAGGAAATCGCCGCCTCAACCGATCCCGCGGCCACGCTTGCGGCGAAAGAAGCCGAATACGCCGAGCTGTTCGCCCACCCGTACAATGCGGCAGCTCGCGGCTACGTTTCCGAAGTCATTGCGCCCGCTCAAACGCGCCAAAAGCTCATCCGCGCCTTCGAAATGCTGCAGAACAAAGCGGCCAAGTTGCCGAAAAAGAAACACGGCAACCTCCCGCTCTGAGCGAAAGGTTGCCGTGTTCAATCGGCAGCGGCGGGGCGGCTTAAGCCTTCACGCGCTTGATGCTGCAGCCGACGGCTGGGGTTTCTGAAATGCCCACCGGCCGGCCGCGCACGAGGTCTTTCACCGCAGACAACACATAGCGCTCCCGCACTTCGGCGGCGCTGTTGACGTTGTCATCAATGGCACCGCGGTACACGAGGGTGCCGTTCGCGTCGAGCAAGTAGACGTGGGGCGTTTTCATGGCACCGAAGGCATCGGCCAGCGCGTGGTTTTCATCCACGAGGTAAGGGATGCGGTAGCCGCGCTGTTCGGCGTGCTCTTGCATGGCCTTGTAGCTGTCCACGCCCTCGCGCTTGGCTTCGTTCGAGTTGACGAGGATCATGCTGAAGCCCTGGTCGCGCAGCCGCGCTGCGGTTTCCATGTAGCGGCCTTCCCAACCCTCGGATTTCTCACCGTTGCCGACCACAAAGGGACAGGTGTTGCAGCTGAACACCACGAGGATGCCGCGTTCTCCCATCTCCGAAGCGATGGAGTGGCGTTCGCCGTCTACACCGAGCATCGCGTGGTCGAGGAGGGGAGCGGTTTGGCCCAATTCAAAATCACCCGTCGCCTGCACAGCTGCAGGAATCGGGTCACCTTCAAACGGGCCAGCGGCCCCTGCACCCGCCACCAAGGCGAGCGCCAACGTCAAAAGAGTAAAGTGCTTCATGGGATAATCAACCAGTTGGTTCCCCACGAAGTTCAGGAAAAAAGCGCCACGATGCGCGCCTGCTGCCGATTACTTGATCAACAGCGCGTCGCCATACGCGAAGAAGCGGTACTTCTCCTTGATCGCTTCCTCGTACGCTTCCTTGATCAAATCCAAGCCCGCAAAGGCCGCCGTCATCATCAGCAACGTGCTCTGTGGGGTGTGGAAATTCGTGATGAGGGCATCCGAAATCTTGAAGTCGTACTTGGGGAAGATGAACTTGTTCGTCCACCCGCTGTGCGGCTTGAGCGTGTTGGTGGTGCTGACCGAAGTCTCCATCGCGCGCAGGGCCGTCGTGCCCACGGCGATGACCTTCTTGCCATTGTGCTTCGCGCGATTGACCAAATCGCAGCAGTCCTCCGGAATGTTCAGCTGCTCCGAATCCACCTTGTGCTTCGTGAGGTCCTCCACTTCCACCGGTCGGAACGTCCCAAGGCCGATGTGCAAAGTGAGGTAGGCCATGTCGATGCCCTTGATTTCCAACCGCTTGAGCAGGTGCTTCGAGAAGTGCAGCCCGGCAGTTGGGACGGCCACCGCCCCGAGGTTTTTCGCGTAGATGGTCTGGAACCGCTCGCGGTCTTCCGGCTCAATGTCGCGCGTGATGTACCGCGGAAGGGGCGTTTCTCCGAGCTTGAAAATCACGTCCATGAACTGCTCGGGCGTGCCGTCGAACAAGAAGCGCAAGGTCCGTCCCCGCGAGGTGGTGTTGTCGATGACTTCGGCCACCAACTCGTCGTTTTCACCGAAGTACAGCTTGTTGCCGATGCGGATTTTCCGCGCCGGGTCGACGAGCACGTCCCACAACAAGCTTTCGCGGTTCAATTCGCGGAGCAAAAACACCTCAATGACCGCTCCCGTTTTCTCCTTGTTCCCGTAAAGCCGCGCAGGAAACACGCGGGTGTCGTTCGCCACGAAGACATCGCCCGGATCGAACTCATCGAGCACATCCTTGAACATCTTGTGCTCGAACGTACCGGTGGCGCGATCAACGACCAGCAAGCGGCTGTCATCGCGGTTGTCCAGCGGGTACTGGGCAATCAAATCCTCAGGAATGTCGTACTTGAAATGGGAGAGTTTCATTCTTTCCAAAACGCGAGAGGATTTACGGCTGTGAGGCGGTTTGCAACGTCCAACGGCGTGCCCGTTGAATCAGCCTGCAAAGGTACAAAATCGCGACATGCGTGTCAAGCCCCCGCGCACGCCTGAATGCGCTCCACCGCTTCTTCCACGGTCCAGAGCTGTTCCTCCGTGAAATCCCCGCTCGCCGTGCGCCGCAGCGCCACCAACGAGCCACCCACGCCCAGGGCCTCTCCGAGGTCGCGGCCGATCGACCGGATGTACGTGCCCTTCGAGCACCGGATGGCCAAGGTCGCATCCACGGCCGTCACCCCCTCGCAAACGACCGGTTCAAAGGCCGTCAAGGCGAGATCGGACACCGTGACTTCCACAGTTTTGAGGTCGATCTCGCCACCCGCCCGGGCCACCTGGTAGGCCCGCTTGCCGTCGACCTTCTTCGCAGAAAACACGGGCGGCCGTTGGGCGATGGTGCCTCGGAAGGCCCCGAGTGCGGCTTCGACGGCTTCGCGGGTCAGGTGTGCGGCGTCGGTCCGGCTATCGACGGGGGTTTCGGCGTCCAGCGAAGCGGTGGTGATGCCCAGCCGCACCGTTGTGGTGTACGCCTTTTCCTCGGCCATGAGGGCGTTGATTTGCTTGGTCATTCGACCCGTGCACAGGACGAGGACTCCGGTGGCGAGCGGGTCGAGCGTCCCGGCGTGGCCGACTTTTATCTTCTTGAATCCGAATGTTTTGCGGATGGTGTACCGCAGTTTGTTGACGACGTCGAAGGAGGTCCAGGTGAGGGGCTTGTCGATGAGCAGGATTTGGCCTTCACGGAAATCCTCACCATCCTGAAAGGTCATCAGCGGGTGCATCCTGCAAAGCTACGGCGGGCGGCGGGTCGGCAACGTGGCGTAACATTCGCTTAACATTGAGATAATTTTCGTAACTTGGGCGTAACAATGGACGTATACGCTGGCATGTTGAAGCTCCGTGCAATCGGTTGGATGTGTGCCCTTGTGCTCGTTTTTTCGGAAGCGGCGCAGGGGCAGGATTATGTGATGGAGCCCGTGTTGCATGCTGATTTTCAGGCCAAATGGTCGATCGGTTGGGACCTCAATCGCCTCGTCCGTGGCCAAGCTGTGGCCACCGTGGAACACTGGTTCCACCCGGAATTCTCCGCTTACGTGCTCGGCGGCACCATGGTCGCTCGGCCTTGGGCTCCGCTGCCCGGCGCCGAAATCGAGTGGAGTGCCATTGAGACCGGCTCGGCCCTCGGCCTGGGCGTTCGGTTCCATCCCCCCGCAGCGGACGCACGGATCCGCGGGTTCGTGGGATTCGAAATCAACCGGGACCGCTACACCTTTTCGGAATCGGCGGGTCCAAATGCTTGGGTCCACCGGGAATTGCGGGCCCTGATCGGGGCGACGGTGCCGTGGGGCGACCACTTCGCACTGAGCGGTCACGTAGCCGTCAACGCCACGAACGACGCTTTCGCTCGCACTTCCTATCGTTCAGCAGGGGCGAACATGTCCATCCCCGGGCGCATCGCCGGCTTGCAACTCGCCTACCGCTGGTAACTCAGTCCGCTGGGGCCGGAGCGTAATCCGGTGCGGCCTGTTCCGCCTTGATGCCGGCCATCCGTTCGAGGTGTTCCAGCGCGGCATGCGGCGAATCCACCTCCTCAATGGCCATCCGAAGCCCGCCGTTGCGCTGGTACATCTTCGTGATGCGCGGAAATTGCTTCAAGTAGTCCAAAACCCGTTGGAAAACAGGCCCTTGGAAGTAAGGTGACTGCTCGTCAGAGACGAATGCAGCGATCATCTTCCCCGATTTCAGCACCACTTTTTCCATCCCCAAGAACTCGGCGAGCCACCGCAACCGAATGGTGTCGATGAGGTCCTCCGCTTCTTGCGGAATGGGGCCAAACCGGTCCTCCAGCCGCGCCTTGAACGCTGCCAAATCCGCCTCCTTGTCCAAGTCGTCCAACTCCCGGTACAGGGCAATCCGCTCCGGGATGTCGCTGACGTATTCATCGGGCAGCAACAGCTGGAAATCCGTTTCAATGGCGGCTTCCCGCACGAATCGCCGCGGCGCATCGTCGCTGTGGAACAGGTCTTCGAACTGCTCATCCTTCAGCTCTTGCACGGCTTCGGCGAGGATTTTTTGGTACATGTCAAAGCCGAGCTCCGAGATGAACCCGCTCTGCTCGCCTCCAAGCAAGTCGCCAGCCCCGCGGATGTCCAAATCGCGCATGGCAATCTGTATGCCGCTGCCGAGGTCGCTGAACTGCTCGATGGCCTGCAGGCGCTTGCGGCTCTCGTCCGGCAAGGCGTGCAGCGGCGGCGCGAGCAGGTAACAAAACGCCTTCTTGTTCGATCGGCCCACCCGCCCGCGCAGCTGGTGTAAGTCGCTGAGCCCGAAGTGTTGAGCGTCGTTGATGATGATGGTGTTGGCGTTCGAAATGTCGATGCCGGACTCGATGATGGTGGTGGCCACGAGGACGTCGTACGAGCCGTCGATGAAGCGGGCCATGACCTCCTCGAGCTGCTTGCCTTCCATTTGGCCATGCCCGATGCCTACGCGCACATCCGGCACCAGCCGCTGGATCATGCCGGCGACCTCCTTGATGTTGCCCACCCGGTTGTTCACGAAAAAGACCTGGCCGCCGCGGCTGATTTCGTACGAAACCGCGTCGCGGATGACCTCCTCGTTGAACGGAGCGAGCACGGTATCAACGGGTTGCCGGTTCGGCGGGGGCGTGGAGATGATGCTCAGGTCGCGGGCGCCCATCAGGCTGAACTGCAAGGTCCGCGGGATGGGCGTGGCGGTGAGCGTGAGGGTGTCGACGTTGGCTTTCAGCGTCTTGAGCTTGTCCTTGACCGCCACACCGAATTTCTGTTCCTCGTCGATGACGAGCAGCCCCAAGTCCTTGAATTTCACACGCTTGCCCACGATGGCGTGCGTGCCGACGAGGATGTCGATTTCGCCGGCTTCGAGCTTCTTAAGCGTGGCCGTGAGCTCCTTGCCGGTCTTGAACCGGTTGATGTAGTCGACCGTCACGGGGAAGTCGTGGAGCCGCCGCGAGAAGCTGCGGTAGTGCTGCATCGAAAGGATGGTGGTGGGGACCAAAACCGCCACCTGCTTCCCATCAGTCGCCGCCTTGAACGCCGCCCGCACCGCCACCTCGGTCTTCCCAAACCCGACATCGCCGCACACCAACCGGTCCATCGGCGCCGACTTCTCCATGTCCTTCTTGACGGCCTCACAGGCCGCGTGCTGGTCAGGCGTGTCCTCGAACATGAAGCTCGCTTCGAGCTCGTGTTGGAGGTAGCTGTCCGGTGCGAAGGCGTGGCCGGGCGCTTGCATGCGCTTCGCGTAGAGCTGGAGCAGGTCGAAGGCCAGTTCCTTCACCCGCGATTTCGTCTTCGACTTCGTGGCTTGCCAAGCGCCCGAGCCGAGCTTGGAAATCTTCGGCGCCGTGCCTTCCTTGCTGGTGTACTTGGCGATGCGGTGGAGCGAGTGGATGCTGACGTACAGGACGTCTCCACCCTTGTAAGTCAACCGAATAGCTTCCTGCTCCTTGCCGTTGACGTCGATTTTTTGGAGGCCGCTAAACTCGCCGATGCCGTGGTCGACGTGCACCACGAAGTCCCCGGGCTCGAGGGCCAGGAGTTCCTTGAGGGTCAGGGCCTGCTTGTTCTTTTTGAAGCTCTCTTTGAGGCGGAAACGGTGGTAGCGCTCGAAGAGTTGGTGGTCGGTGTAGACGAGGAGCCGGAGGTCCTTGTCGACGAAGCCGGCCGTGAGCTCCATCGGCAGCGCGTGGTAGGGGACGTCTTCTTCACGGTCGGCGAAGATGTCATAGAGGCGTTCGAGCTGGGTGGCTTGGCCGGCGACGATGACGTTGGTGTAGCCCTGCTTCGCGTTGGAGCGGAGGTTCGCGCCGATGAGGTCGAAGTTCTTGTTGAAGCTCGGTTGCGGTTGGATGTCGTAGGCGCAAACGGTGCGCTGGGGGAAGGTCGTGCCGCCGTCGAATTCGACGACCCGGAAGGGGGCGAGGAGGTCGTCGAGGCGATCGGGGGAGATGAAGAGCTCGTCGGGAGGGGTGAATTGGATTTGGCCTGAAGTGCGCTCGAACGCGTTCTCCGCCCGCTCAAACGCAGCCGCCAGCCCCTTCCGCGTCCGCTCCACGTCCGTCGCCCAAATCACGGTGTCCGACGGCAAGAAATTGAAGAACGGCTCGACGCTCTCGTGCAACGTGCTGTTCCCAATGTTCGGCACGATCACGGCCTTCGTCATCTTGTTGATGCTCAGCTGATTGACGGGGTCAAACTTCCGAATCGACTCCACCTCGTCCCCGAAAAACTCGATGCGATACGGGTAGTCAAAGCTGTAGGAAAAGATGTCCACGATGCCCCCTCGAATCGCGTACTGACCCGGCTCGTAGACGAAATCCACCTTGTGGAAACCGTAGGTGATGAAGACGTCGTCGAGGAACTCCATGGTGTACTGCTCCCGCAAGGCGAGGGTGAACGTTTGGTCGTTCAACTCCTTGCGGCTGATGACGCGCTCGGCCAAAGCCTCCGGGAAGCTGACCACGATGACCCCGTTGCCCCGGACGCGGATCTCGTTGAGGACCTCGGCGCGCATGGCGATGTTGGCGTTCTCAGTGACTTCTTCCTGGTAAGGCACCCGCGCCGATCGCGGGAAGAACAAGGGCGCCTCTTTGCCGAGCAGCTGTTCCAAATCATTCAGGAAATAGGCAGCCTGTTCCTTGTCATCGAGGATGAACAGGTGGGATCCGCCGGCCGTAATTGACTGAGCACCAGCAATCAGCGGCACGGAGGAGGCGCACGCTCCCTTCAGTTCCACCTTCGCTCCTTCGGGTTTGAGGGCAGCGGTCAGGACTGAAGTGCGGGGGTCGCGTTGGTAATGGGCGATGAGGTCCGCGGGGCGCATGGGGCTTTCCATGCGGCAAAGGTAAGCCCGTCAGTTCACAGGTGCTTTGCGGCAAGCGTTCAAGGCGTGCAACAAATGGCGGCTTCCGACATAAAAGGGAACGCGCTCGTGGAGGTGCGATGGGGTGCGCTCCATGATGCGCCCCTGATCGTCCTCGGCGCTTCCGCCGGCTTGCTCCGCAATGAAGGCGAGTGGGGCGCATTCGTAAAGCAGCCGCAGCTTGCCCTCCGGCTTGCCGACCAGGGAAGGGTAGAGGTAAATCCCTCCGTGGATGAGGTTCCGGTGGAAATCGGCCACGAGCGAACCGATGTAACGGGCCCGAAAGGCCGGGTCGCTGGTTTCGCGGCATCCGTCGATGAAGGTGCGAACAGGCGGCGTCGCGCGCGAGAGCAAGGCGTCGTTGATGCTGTAGGTCGAACCGTGCTCGGGAAACTGCATGCCCGGGTGACTCAGAAAGAACTCGCCGACGGCCGGGTCAAGGGTGAAGCCGTTGACGCCCGTTCCGGTCGTGTACACGAGCATGGTGGAGGAGCCATATAAGATGTACCCGGCTGCGACTTGCCGGTCGCCCGGTTGGAGGAAGTCCTCATCGGTCAGCGGCTCGCCCATCGGGGTGGTCCGTTTGTGGATGCTGAAGATGGTCCCGATGGAAACGTTGACGTCGATGTTCGAACTGCCGTCGAGGGGGTCGATCATGACGACGTACTTGCCATGGCGCCCTGCATCCCCGCATAGGATGAAATCTTCGCGCTCCTCCGATCCGATGCCGGCGACGGATTTGCCCGCGGTGAGGATGCGTTGGAATGTGCGATCGGCGAACACGTCAAGTTTCTGCTGCTGCTCGTCTTGGACGTTGATGTTGTCCGTCGCTCCCAGGATGCCGGCGAGCCCGGCGCGGTTCACTTGGTGGTTGACGATTTTTGCGCCGATGGCGAGATCGGTCAGCAGCCGGGTGAGCTGCCCGGACACGAAGGGGAAGGCCGCTTGGCCGTCCATGATGAATTCCTGTAAGGTCACGGTCTTGGTCATTTCAAGGCCTTTCTTACAAAGGTAGGAAGAGCGGGCCGCGCAAGGGGTGAGCCGGCGTTAAGGTGCGGTCATGAAATGCATACCTATATATAAGGTATCATTCCGGCAGCAGGCGGGTGAGTTGAGCGAAGTCCTCGGGGCTGAGTTGTTCGGCCCTGAGGGCGAGGGTCTCGTCGGGAACGGTGCTGATGTCGAGGCCGCCAGCGCGCAGGGCGTTGCGCAGGGTTTTCCGCCGTTGGTTGAACGCGGCTTTGACGACGCGCTTGAGGTGGGCGTAGGCGATGCCTTCCGGCGGGTGCGCTTTTTGGGCCAAACGGATGACACCGCTTTGCACCTTGGGCGGAGGATTGAACGCCCCCGGTGGCACCGTGAACAGGTAGGCCGCGTCATAGTGCAGTTGGATGAGTACGCTCAGGATGCCGTAGGTCTTTGAGCCGTGGGGAGCGACGACGCGTTCGGCGACTTCCTTCTGGAACATGCCGACGACTTCCGGGATTTGGCCTCGGTGGTCAAGGGCCCAAAACAGGATCTGGGACGAAATATTATACGGGAAGTTTCCCACGAGCGCGAACGGCGTGTCCGCAAAGGCCGGATGGGACTGCGGCGACCACTTCAGCAAATCCTGCTCGAGGACGTGGTCCGCCGGCAAGGTGCCCGACCCTACGAGGTAGGTCACGCTCTCCCGGTCGAGCTCCAGCCCGTAGGGCGGTTCGGCCGTGCGCTTCAGCAAGGGCCGCGTCAAGGCGCCGGTTCCCGGTCCGATTTCCAACACGCGGCCTTGGCAGCCCGTGTCGCTCAGGGCGGCGGCGATCCGCTCCGCTGCTTCGGCGTCCTTTAAAAAGTGCTGGCCGAGGTGTTTTTTGGCTTTAACCCGTGATTCTTGAAACATTGTCTAATTTCGTCTCGTTTACCGCGCTGATGAACCTTCGTCTAAAATCGACAAAATCGTACGAAATGCAGCTGTATGCTTTCCGAAGCGCTGCGTATGATGAGCTTGTAGGGCGGGTGCGTGGTGTTGGAGATAATGCTCCAAAGCGCGCCCGTCATGGGCCACATATTGCACGGAATAAGCTTCTCCACCCTCTTCTTCGGCGTGAATTCGGCAAATTTTCCAATCGCGGAACATGCCTGTTGCCATTACATCCGGAATGTGTTCAGACCGCATGTAATGCAGCCAATCCCCCGATTTTTCGGGGCTTACACTCACTGTTACGTTGTATAGAACCATCTTTGACCGATGCTTAATAGAAATTTGTCGCGAGACATTCGTTGTTTGTCGAGAATTTTCTCGTATATTCGAGTTCTGAAATCTTAACCAAGATAAAAGTGATGCGTACACTTTTCCTCTCCCTGCTCTGTTTATTCGGAGCATTAACAATTCTGCAAGCGCAGGATTCGAGCTACGGGATCGCCTACCAGGCGGTTGCCCGTGATGCCGACGGTGATCCACTGGCGGACACCGAACTTGCCGTGCGCGTCTCGTTGAAAGACGGGGCGACGACCGTATGGCAAGAAGAGCATGCCAGCGTATTAACTAACCAGTTCGGTAACCTGGCTTTGACCATCGGTTCCGGCGTGACCTCTGCGGGTACGTCGTTAGCTGATGTGGATTGGTCTGCGGCCGGCCTGCACTTCGAGATCGAAGTCGACGCCGGAACCGGAACGTATGCTTCCTTCGGGGACGTTGCTGTTCAAGCAGTGCCCGTTGCGATGTATGCGCTCAACGGACAGGAAGAAGAGATCGCCGCTCTGTGGGAAGCCTTGGGCAACCACGAGGGTGACTTCAACTCTTTCGTCTCCGCAACCAACACCAGCCTCGCGGATTTGAGTGGAGCTGTTTCCGGCCTCGAAGAGGACGGTGCTGCTTTGCTCGGTATGATCCAGAGCAACGACGGCGACATCAGCCTGTTGCAAACGGCGGTCAACCAGAACACTGCGGACCTCGGCGACATCTTCGCCGCGATGATCCTCAACGCAGACGGAAGCGTTTCGTTCCCGGATGTGAACGTTGAGGACCTGACGGTCAACGGTACGCTGGACATTCCAGGAGCGTTCTCTGCTGCCTCTGGATTCTTCAACTACTTGAGCGCGAACAACGCGGACTTCGAGGAGATGTTGGCTACGAACGCTGACATCGAGAACTTGACGTTCGATTCAGCTCACGGCATCGGCCCTGGTAGCTCGTTGACTGTGGATGGAACGGCCGTTTTCGGTGGTTCAATCACGGTCCCGACTCCTACGGAAGCTGCCAACGCTACCACTAAAGCGTACGTGGACGCAGCTGACGCGACGTTGCAAGGCAACATCGAAGCCGAAGCGTCTCGCGCCATGGGTGCTGAGTCTGACTTGGCTGACGCGATTGCTGCTGAAGAGACGCGCGCTACAGGTGCTGAGTCTGATTTGGCTGACGCAATCGCAGCTGAAGAGACACGCGCTACAGGTGCTGAGTCTGATTTGGCTGATGCAATCGCTGCTGAAGAGACGCG
>JALQTD010000061.1 GCA_023264155.1 Flavobacteriales bacterium
GTCGGTTCGCTCCGCGTGTACAGCGGCGTTCCGCACGACCCGTCGCCTGAGGCGGGCGGCACGACGCAGTACGCCGAATACGGCAGCGGGGTGGCCATTACGCGCCTCGAAGGCAAGGGCAACGGCCGCAACGTGATGGACCTCTCCGAGGCCACCGAAGCGTACATCCTCGAGCACAACATCGCCGAGGAGTTGACCTACGCTCCGGGTGCCGGTCCGATTGACGTGCGGGTGGTCGACCCGTTGCGGGTGACGGCTGCTGACTTCGAGTTCCGGATGGCCGGCGACGACGCCGACCTCGAGGACGCGGTGGACGCCTACTGGACCCTGACGAACTTGACGATGCTCGAGGACGGCGATCCGACGAACGACAACAAGGCCGTGCACGAATCGACGAAGAGCATTGCGGTGCTCAACGAGGAGCTCCTGCTCGACTGGGGCATCTCGGTGACGGTGCAGCAGTACGCCTACGACGGCAACTTCACGGAGCCGCTCGAGAGCAGCATCGTGTTCGACGACCCGACCCGTCCGTGGCTGCAGGGCTTGCCCGATGGCGAGGGCTTCAACGAATTCAACTGGATCCGCTCGGGCAACCAAGAAGGCGACGGCGATGTGGAGGAGGAAGTGGTCTTCAACGACTACGACCCCGGCAACCCCATCGACGAGGAGGAGCAGTTCGAGTCCATCATCGGCGGCACGTGGGCGCCTTACCGCCTTGTTTCGTACACCGACCCGTCGGTGACGCTCGCCACCGGTGAGACCGTGGCCCTGCCGGCTGTGGCCCCCACCGTGGACGGCTTCGATGGCTACATCTCGCCGTACAACCAACTCGACGGCCTCAACAACGTCGACGTGGTCATCACGAGCGACAAGAGCAAGTGGACGCGCTGTCCGGTCCTCGAAATGCAGGCAAACGAACTCCTCGCCGCCAAGCAAACCGGCGACGAGGACAACGCCGACCCGCAGAAGCTGCGCCTCCGCCGCCACTACTCCGTGGACAAGAACGGTCGCCAGCCCGGTGACGCCGGCTACAACGCCTCCGAGGGCAACCCCGGCGGACAGCCCATCGGCATGGGCTGGTTCCCCGGTTACGCCATCGACCTGAACACCGGGGAGCGCCTCAACATGGCCTTCGGGGAAGACTCGTGGTACTCGGCCGACAACGGCGACGACATGATTTGGAACCCGTCTTCGAGCCGGCAGTACGCCGGTGGACAGCACTGGATCTACGTCTTCAAAAACTCCGTCTCGGAGGAAGGCAACGAGGACCGCATGCCGGTGTACGACGGCGGGCAGTACCTCTACACCGCCCTCGAGGAGGAAGGTTCCACCACGACCATCCGCCGGGTGTTCCGCTCGTGCACTTGGGTCGGTTCGGCGCTCCTGAACGAGGACTTCGAACTCCTGCCCATCGAGGACGGCCTCATCCCGAACGATGTGCGCGTCAAACTCCGCGTGGCCAAGGCGTACGAGAAATACTCCCCGACCCAGTACGATGTCGAGAACCTCAGCGGTGCCGAGAATTACTGGAACCCGCTGTACACCTTCTCGACCCGGAGTGTGGCCGCGGAGACCGGTGTCACGGCCGAACTCGAGAACGGACTCGAGCGCATCAACGTGGTGCCCAACCCGTACTACGCCTTCAGCGGGTACGAGACGAGCAAGCTCGACAACCGCGTCAAGATCACCAACCTGCCGGAGGTCTGCACGGTCAGCATCTACAACCTGAGCGGCACCCTCGTCCGCCAGTTCCAAAAGGCCGACCCGCTTACTTCGCTGGACTGGGACCTCAAGAACGAGGTCAACGTCCCGATTGCCGGCGGCGTCTACATCATCCACGTCGACGTCCCCGGCGTCGGTGAACGCATCCTCAAGTGGTTCGGCGTCATGCGCCCGACCGACTTGGACACGTTCTGACCTGCAACGATTGTTAAATCGCGGGCGGGCCGGGGGAATTTCCGGTGCGTGCGGGTGGGCGCGGTCGGATTGCGGCGGACTTTTGTGGCGCAAATTGAAACGGCATGAGTTCGAGGATTATCTTGTGGGTGGCGGGCGTGATTTGGGCTGTCCAAGCGATGGGCCAAACCCCTGAACGCCTCACCGTCAGCGGCACCGTCAGCGACGCCATCACCGGCGAAACCCTCATCGGCGCGGCCGTCTACGCCCAAGGCACGCAAGTCGGGAGCATGACGAACGGCTACGGCTACTTCAACCTGCAAGTGCCCGGCGACTGCCCCGCGGTGTTCGTGCAATACATCGGGTACGAGACGGACAGCATTCCGCTCGAAGGCGCGTCGCGCACGAACCTCCAAATCGCGCTCAGCCCGCGCACCATCACGACCGAAGCGGCGGTGATCGAGGCCGAGGGGAACGCGCCTGAGGAACGCGCCGAAAAGCTCGGCACGCTGGAGCTCCGGCCGGAAGAGGCGCGCGCCATCCCCCAGTTGTTCGGGGAGCGCGACGTCATCAAGGCCATCCAGCTCATGCCGGGGGTGCAGGCCACGAGCGACGGCGGCAGCGGCTTTTTTGTCCGCGGAGGCGGCGCCGACCAAAACCTGATCCTCCTCGACGAAGCGCCGGTCTACAACCCGTCCCACCTGCTCGGCTTCTTCAGCGTGTTCAACGGCGACGCCCTCAACACGGCGGAGCTTTACAAGTCGGGGATTCCCGCGCGGTTTGGGGGGCGGGCTTCGAGCGTGCTCGACATCCGGATGAAGGACGGCAATGCGGGCAAGACGACGGTCAGCGGGGGCATCGGGCTGATTTCGAGCCGGCTGACCATCGAGACGCCGCTCGCCGAGGGGCGCGGCTCCGCCCTGATCTCGGGCCGCCGCACGTACGGCGACCTGTTTTTGAAGCTCAGCGCGGACACGAACCTCCGGAACACGGCCCTGTACTTCTACGACCTCAACGCGAAGGTGAATTACCGGCTGAACGACCGGAACCGCCTGTACCTCTCGCTGTACAACGGGCGGGATGACTTCGATTTCGCCGATGCGTTCTTGCTGCGGTGGGGGAACCGGACGGCCACGCTGCGCTGGAATGCCTTGCTGTCGGATCGGATGTTCTTGAACTCGAGCGCGATTTGGTCCGATTACGCCTACCGCGTGGGATTTGGCTCCGAAGAGGCCGGCTTCTTCCGCGATGCAGGGATTCAGGATTACCAAATCAAGGAGGACTTCACCTGGTACGTCCACCCCAGCCACACCGTTCGGTTCGGCGGGCAGTGGATCCAACACACGTTCTCCGACGAGGTCAGCATCGAAACCGAGCCGGCGCCCAAGCGGGTGGGCTGGGAAACGGCCCTCTACCTCGAGGACGAATGGGCCTTCGCCCCCCGCTGGAAGGCGGTCGGGGGCCTGCGCTGGGCCGGCTTCGACCTGGTCCGCGGTCCGCTCTACACGCTCAACAGCGAGGGCGCCCTCGTCGGCGACCCCGGCGATGCTTCCGACGCCTCCCACTTCACAGGCGGCCTCGAACCCCGCCTGTCCGTCCAAGGCGCGCTCGGCAAACGGCACGGCCTCAAACTCTCGGCCGAGCGCAACCGCCAATTCCTGCACCTCGTCTCGAGTTCAGCCGCCGGCAACCCCACCGACCTGTGGCTCCCCGTATCGAACAACGTCGCCCCGCTCGTGGCCGACCAGTTCGCCGCCGGCTGGTCCACCTCCACCGAGGACGGCATGTGGTCCCTCGGGGTCGAAGCGTACTACAAGCGCATGTACGACCTGCTCGAGTTCAAGGTGGGGGCTGACGTGTTCGCTCCGACGACCTTGGAAACCGAGCTCGTCGTGGGCGATGGCGAGGCCTACGGCACGGAGTGGCTCATCCGCAAGGAGCGCGGCGACTTCACCGGTTGGATCAGCTACACCCTCAGCCGTTCGTTCCGGACCTTCGATGCGATCGACGACGGCCAGGCCTTCCCGGCGGCCAGCGACCGCATCCACGACCTCTCGCTCGTGGCGATGTGGCAACTCAGCCCCCGCGTCTCCGCTTCGGCGAACTGGGTCTACCACACCGGCGACCCCGCGACCTTCCCGACCGGCTGGTACCTCTACGAAGACCAGCTCGTGCCCCAGTACTCCCGCCGCAACCAAGGCCGCTTCCCGCATTACCACCGGCTCGACCTCGGCGTCACGCTCAAGAGCAAGGACGGCGTGACCCGCTCCGGCGGCGGCAAGACGGACTGGCAAGCCTTCCGCGGCGGCGAATGGACGTTCTCGTGCTACAACGCGTACGGCCGCCAAAACACCTACCTCATCAACTTCGAACCCAACGAAGAAGACCCGACGCAAACGCAAGCCGTTTCGTTCGCTTTGTTCCGTTTCATTCCATCGATCAGCTATGACTTCAAATTTTAAGCAGGCGGCCTTCGCGCTCGCGGTGGCGCTCGTGGCGCTGACGGGTTGCGAGCAGGTGATTGACCTGGAGTTGGATGAAAACCAAACCCTGCCCGTCTTTTCCTTCCGTTACAACGCCACCACCGATCAGGTCGTCGGGACCATCAACGAGTCGGTGGACTTCTACAGCCCCACGGTGCCCGCCCTCGAAACGTCAGCGGCGGTCGAGTTCATCGCTCCGGACGGGAGCACCACCGCCATCTCGCCCGTGGCTGAACTCTACCTCGGCAACGTCGATGCCGCACCTGCAACCGGCGACACCGTCGGCCTTCGGGTCGTCCGCAACGGCCTCGAGTACGTGGCGTTCAACGACGTGCCCGACTCGCTGGCCCTGGATTCGGCGATCGTCCGGGAGTTTGAAGGGTTTCCGTTTGGCCCCCCGGTCGACAGCCTCGAAGGCCCACAGTACGAAATTTACATCTACTTCCCTGCGACCGAGGAACCGCGCAACGTGTTCGTCGAATTCCTCGTCAACGGCGAGCTGCAGAGCGACATCCTGCAAGGGCTGAAAACCACACCGGGCGAGCCCACCGAGATTCCGCTCGGGTGGAGCCAACGGCTGTTCAATCCCGGGGAAGTGGTCGAAATCTGGGTGTGGACGGTGAGCGACGACACCTACGATTACTGGCTCGCGCTGAGCAGCATCCTCGGGGCGTTCGGGCCGAATGGGGTGCCGGGCAATCCGCCGAGCCACTGGTCCGGCGAGGCGTTGGGGCATTTCTTCGTCGGTCGCCTGACGCCGGGGCAGGTGATTTTGCCGCAATGACCGCGGTTTTTGTCATGAATTTGTCACGAACTTTGCACACATGTCTCCATTTTTGAAAAGCCTGCTGCGCTTTGTCGCAGGCGTCGCCATCCTCGCCGTGGGCCTGGTGGTGGCCAAAACCCTGATCGGGATGAAACCCGAGCTCCCCGTCTCTTCCCGCCCGGTCCAGCCCCGGCCCGTCAAGGCCCTCGCATTCACCCCGGGTGAAGTCCAGCCGGTCACACCCATCGAGGGCCGCGTGGACGCCCTCAACCGAATGGACGTCTTTGCAGAAGTGAACGGCGTCCTCGCCCTCGGAGGCAAGGAGTTCCGCGAGGGCACCCGCTTCCGCGAAGGCGAGGTCATGCTGCGGCTCGACGACAGCGAGCCCCGGGCCAGCCTCGTCGCCCAGCGCAGCCAGCTGCTGCAATTGCTCAGCACGAGCTTGGCCGATCTGCGGCTCGATTACGGCGACGCTTGGCCCGGGTGGCAAGCCTATGTCTCGGCGTTTCGCGTGGACGAAACGTTGGCACCGCTCCCCGAATTCACCAGCGACCGCGAACGGCTCTTCCTGGCGAACCGCGGCATCCTGAGCGCCTTTCACAACATCCGGGCGGCCGAGGAGCGCTTGGCGAAGTACGAAATCCGCGCCCCCTTTACCGGCACCCTCACGTCGACCACCGTGCGCCCTGGCGCCCTCGTTCGGGCGGGCCAGCCGCTCGGCACCTTCGTGGGCGAGGGCGTGTTCGAGGTCAAGTCGGCTGTCCATGCGCGCTACCTCGAACATTTGGCCCCAGGCGACAGCGTGGCCTTCCAAGAGGAATCCGGTGCCACGGTGGCCATCGGCGAAGTGGTGCGGATTGCCAACAACGTCGACGCCGCGACCCAAAGCGCCAGCGTGTTCTGCCGCGTGCGCTCCACGGAAACGCTGCGCGACGGCCGGTACCTGAGCGGCGCCGTCTACAGCCGCCCCATCCCGGACGCGATGGCGGTGCGCCTCGACCTCGTTTCGGAGGCGGGAACGCTGTTCGTCATTGCGGGCGATGCCTTGGAGGAGCGCGAAGTGCAGGTGGCGTTCCGGGCCGTGGAAACGGCGATCATCACGGGGCTCGAAGAAGGCACGAGCCTGCTGGCGGAACCGCTGAGTGGGGCGTATTCGGGTTTGGCCGTCAACATCGCTGAGTGATGCAAAGTTTGATCCGCTACTTCGTTAAGTACAACTTGACCGGCGACATGCTGATGATCGCCATCCTCATCGGAGGCTACGTCGGCTTGACGAACCTGCGTTCCAATTTCTTCCCGGAGGTCGCCTCGAAGACCATCCAGGTGCAAGTGGTGTATCCGGGCGCTTCGCCGGAGGAAATCGAGGAAGGCATCGTGGCAAAAATCGAGGAGAACCTGCAGGGGATTGCGGGGTTGGACCAGGTCAAATCCGTGTGCAACGAAAACGCCGGCAACATCACCATTGAGGTGTTGGACGCCCGCGAAACCGACGAAATCCTCCAGGACGTGAAGAACGCGGTGGACCGCATCGCGAGCTTCCCCGTGGGCATGGAACCGCCCATCGTCTTCAAGCAGGACGCGGTGGGGGTGGCCTTCACGTTTGCCATCACGGGCGTGGACGACCTGCGGGTGCTGAAGCGGGAGGCGCGGCTCATCGAACAGGAGTTGCGCGCGGTGGACGGCATTTCGCAAATCGCGTTGAGCGGATTCCCGGAGGAAGAGATTGAAATCCGGTTGCGAGAGGACGCCTTGATGGAACTGGGGTTGACGATTCCGCAAGTGACGGCGGCGGTGCGCGCGGCGAACATCGAGGCCACGGGCGGGCGGTTGAAGACGGAGAGCGAGGAGCTCATCATCCGGGGTCGGTACCGGGAGTACACCGCCCAGGAACTGCGGGACATCGTGGTGCGCGCGGACCGGGAAGGCCGGGTGGTGCGGCTCGCGGACGTAGCGGAGGTTGTGGACCGGTGGGCGGACGACGACCCGTCCCGGAACTGGTTCAACGGGGCGCCGGCGGCGGTGGTCACCGTGAACAACTTGAACTCGGAATCGATTTTGGTCATCACCGAGTACATCCGCAATTACATCGAGGCGTACAACGCCCGCGGAGGCGACACGCGCCTTGAGGTCATCCGCGACTCGTCCGTGGTGCTGAACCAGCGCATTGAACTGCTCGTCAACAACGGCGTGGTGGGGTTCCTGCTCGTGGTGCTGTTCCTTGCCTTGTTTTTGAATGTGCGGATTGCGTTTTGGGTGGCGCTCGCCATTCCGATTTCGTTCATGGGCATGTTCCTGGTGGCCGGTTATGTGGGCATCACGATCAACGTGATTTCGTTGTTCGGGATGATTTTGGTCATCGGTATTTTGGTGGACGATGGGATTGTGATTGCGGAGAACATCTACCAGCATTATGAACGGGGCGCTTCGCGGATGCGGGCGACCATCGACGGGACGTTGGAGGTGCTGCCGGCGGTGTTCTCGGCGATTTTGACGACGGTCGTGGCGTTCTCGGCGTTCTTCTTCATCGAAGGGCGGCTCGGGGATTTATTCATGGACATGGCGAAGGTCATCATCTTGACGCTCGTGTTTTCGTTGGTGGAAGGTGCGTTGATTCTGCCGGCGCACATCGGCCACTCGCGGGCGTTGCGGACGGACTTCAAGCCGAATGCGGTGGAACGGGCGATGCGGGCGGTGATGGAGGGGTTGCGGGACCGGTTGTATGCGCCGGTGTTGCGGTTTACCCTGCGCGCGCCGTGGATCATGTTCGCCATCATCGGGTTCGTGTTCTTGGTATCGGTGCCGGGGCTCATCGGGGGGGGATTCGTGAAGACGACCTTTTTCCCGTTCATCGAGGGGGACAATTTGACCATCAAATTGGCCATGCAATCGGGCACGCGGGAAGGCGTGACGAAGGCCCAACTCGATCGCATTGAAGCCGTGGTGTGGGAAGTGAACGAGGAGCTGAGCGCTCAGCGGGAGGATGGGCTCCAAATGATCCAAGCCGTCGACAAGGGACTTGGGCCGACCACGTACAACGGCCTCATCAACGTGCAGTTGCTCGATGGGGAGCGGCGGGGCATGCAATCGACCGACATCAGCGCGATGATCCGGGAGCGCGTGGGGCCGGTGTACGGCGCGGAGAACCTGAGCTTTGAGGCGTTCAGCCCGTTTGGGCGGCCGGTGTCGGTGTCGCTGTTGGGGAATGATTTGAAGGCGCTCGAGGCGGCGACGAAGGAGCTGAAGGAGGCGATGTTGAACCGGGACGATTTGAAGGACGTGACCGACAACAACCAGGAGGGGGCGCAGGAAGTGGAGGTGGAGTTGAAGCCGCGGGCTTACCAATTGGGGCTCACGGAGTTGGAAGTGATGTCCCAAATCCGGCAGGGCTATTTCGGCTCGGAGGTGCAGCGGTTGCAGCGCGGCCGCGATGAAGTGCGGGTGTGGGTGCGCATCGACGAACGCGATCGGGCGTCCGTGGGGGCGCTGGAGAACTTCCGGGTGCGCACCGTGACCGGAGCGTTGGTGCCGTTGACGGAGGTGGCGGAGTTGCGCATGGGCCGCGGGGTCAGTGCCATCAACCGCTTGTACGGGCAGCGCGAGGTGCAGGTGGGGGCGGATTTGGCCGGGCCGTGGGTGTCGGCTACGGATGCGAACGACGACATTCGGACGCGCGTGGTGCCGGAGATTTTGGCCCATTACCCGACCGTGACCGCCAGCTTTGAAGGCCAAAACCGCGAACAGGCGAAATCCCAGCGTTCCATCCAAGCGGTGATGCCGCTGGTGTTCGCGCTCATGCTGTTCATCATCATCCTGACGTTTCGGTCGCCGTTGCAAGGGCTCGCGGTCTTCGGGCTCATTCCCTTCGGTCTCATTGGCGTGAGCCTGGGACACTGGGTCATGGGCGCGCAAATCAGCCTGTTTTCCATCCTCGGCATGCTCGCGCTGGTCGGCATCCTGGTGAACGACGCGCTCGTGTTCGTGGCATCGTACAACGGGTATTTGAAGCAGGGGATGGACGTGCGCGAGGCGATTTGGGAGGCAGGGATGTCGCGCTTCCGGCCGATTTTGTTGACTTCGTTGACGACGGTGGCGGGCCTCGCGCCGCTCATGCTGAACAAGAGTTTCCAAGCGCAATTCCTCATTCCGATGGCCATTTCGGTGGCATTCGGCTTGCTGTTTGTCACGGTCATCATCCTGGTTTTGTTGCCGGTTTTCTTGCAGTGGATCAACCCGATGCACCGGGCGTGGGTGTGGGTCAAACGGGGGGACTGGCTGAGCAGCATGGACGCGGAGCCGGCGCGCAGGGAGTTGGTGGATTTGGACGATATGGCACACCATTGAATGATGAAGACGATGCGGAAAAATCGATTGAACGTGCTCGTGGCCCTGCTGATCGGCGGCCTCGGCGCGGTGCAGGCGCAAGGGGAGCTCACGCGGGAAGCGGCGGTGACCCGGGCGCTGGAGCGGAACTTCGGGTTGCAGATCGTGCGTTTGCAGGCGGAACAGGCCGCTGTCGGGAACGCGTGGGGAGCCGCGGGTGCGTTGCCGCGGGTGACGGCCACTGCGACGCCTTCGTCCTCGGTGTCCGACCAACGGGAGAACCCGGCGACCTTCTTGCAGGAGAAGATCGAGTCGTCGGGCTTGAGCTACGGCGCGCAGGCGTCCTGGACCCTGTTCGACGGCATGGGCATGTTCGCGAACAAGCGGTCCTTGGAACTGCTCGAGGCCCAGGCGAACGGGGAGGTGGCGTTGCTCGTGGAGCAGACGACCGAGGCCGTGTTGAAGGCCTTCGACGCGGTGCTCGTGCAGGATGCCCTCCTCGAGGTGCTCGCGAGTGCGGTGCGGTTTTCGGAAGCCCAAATCGATTGGCTCGCCAGCCGGGAGGCCGTCGGTGCCGCCGGTTCCTTCGACCGGTTGCAGTTTGAAAACGCGGTGCTTGCGGACCGGGCGGCCCAGCTGCAACAGCAGGTCGCGCGCGACGCGGCGATGCGCAACCTGAACCGGTTGATGGGCGACGCCGAGGAGGTCACGTGGACGTTGAAGGGGGAGCTGGCCTCGCCGCCGGCGTTGGGGGATTTGGCCCAAATCGAGCGCGAAATCACCGCTTCGGAGACCACCATCCGCAACGCCCTGCTCGGAGAAGCCCTGGCCTCCACGTCACTCGATCAAGCCGAATCGCGGCTGTACCCGGTCGTGGGCCTCAACGTCAACTGGGGCGATCAATTCAACCAACTGACCGCCGGCGACCTCAGCGCAGAATCCCGGGTGAAAAACTCGTCCGCCGCCCTGACGCTCAATTTCAACCTGTTCAACGGGGGCGCCACCCGGCGGGCGATCGACCAAGCGAAGATCCAAATCGACCTCGCCGAAACGGCCACGGCAAATCAAATCGCGGCCTCCCTGCAGCTGTTCCACAACGCTGCCGACCAGTGCGCCACCCAGTCCGAGGTGTTCGACCTCGTGGACGCCCAGGTTACGAATGCCGAGCAACTCGTGGCCATCGCTTCCGACCGGTACACCTTCGGTGCGCTGACTTCCCTCGACGTGCGCGAGCTGCAACTGGGCCTCCTGCGCGCGGAGGTCAGCCGCTTGCAGGTGCTCCAAGCTTGGAACGCCGCGTGGTACGAAGTTCAGCGGCTCAGCGGCGCGTTCCGCACGCCGGTCACCGCACAATGACCGCGCCGGTGCACAAGCACATCGGCTGAAACAAGCTGCGCTTCATCTTCAGCGGTTTGTCCTCTGGATCAAAGGGCAGCGGTCGGGCTTGGAAGCCCTTGCCGGTTTCAACCCAAATCGATTCCGACCGGTAGCCCATTCGGATCAGGTGCCGCTGCACGGCTCGCGCGGCCACTTGCATTTCAAACGGCAGGATGACCTTGCCATTGAGCACCCCGCACGCGTATTCGCACGCGTCGGATTCCATGGGCCCCACGGCCGTCACCCCCCAATCGAACGGACTCGGCGGATAAGGCATGCGGTCGCGTTCCGAGATGCCATCCGGCACAATGAGCGGACCGAAAATCAGTTCTTCCTCCACTTCCACCAAGCCGTCTCCGGTGGTTGCAAGGTCGCCTTGGGCGAGCGCTGTGCCCATCGTGAAGGCGCACAAAAGCATGATAATCCACTTTGCCATACCATTAAGATACGACAAAAACGTGTATTATACCGACGAAAGGGTGTATAAACCTACGAAGCGGATTCTTCGGAGCTGTTCACGGGTTGCGCATCGGAACGCGCGATTTGGAATCCCACAGGCGCCGGCGAGTCGGTGGCTTGGGTGTCCAGCTCCCAGTGGGCGAGCGCTTCGAAGAACGCCCCGATGACGCGCTCGATGCGGGCTTGGTCCCAGTCCTCAGCACCGCCAATGCCCAAGACCCGCGTCGCTTCATCGGTGTCACTGGCGAACTGTTCGCATTGCGGAAATTGGGCCCAAGCGGCCACCCGGCCATTCGTCATTTGCGAGAACACGAGTGCGCCGTACTCCTTGTGCAGCGTGTCGTCGTTCTTCATCACTTGGTTCAGCGCAGAATCGGGGTTGTATTGGAACGGCGAAGGCCGCCGACCGAGGTTGGCAATGACCGATTCGCGGTGGGTGAACACATCGTTCACCGTGACTTCCCAGGCCAATTGCTCCGCCGAACCGACCGCATGCAAGGTCGCTTCGATCATTTTCCGGATCTCGGGCCAAGCCGCCCGCGCCGCATCGACCTCCTTCAAGGCCGCCCGATACTGCTGCAATCC
>JALQTD010000062.1 GCA_023264155.1 Flavobacteriales bacterium
GGCCTCACCTTCACCTCACTCATCCTCCTCCTGCTCACCCCCGCAACCGCCCAAGTCCCCGAAGGCGCCCTGGCGAACTGGGTGGAACAAGGCGTCCTCTCGCCGGAAGAGGCGGTGGCGGTCGAGGAGCACGTCGCGCACGTTGGCTTTCCGGTGACCAAGGAGGAGGTGGCGGCGATCACCGGCCTGAGCGCGGCGGCGGCGGAACGGCTGGCTTCGGATCCGCTTTGGATGCGTTGGTCATCGGCGGAGGCAGCAGGCCAAAGAAGCCGACTGACCGTCCTGTGGGACGTCGATTTCCAGTCCCGCCGCCGCCCCGTCGATTCGGTGGCCGGCCCCGGGTACGGCATCGGCCTGCGCGCCCAACGCGCGGGCCATTGGGGCCTCCGGCTCGATCGGGGCGCCGGCGAGTCCGGCATTGACCACGTCGCGGGATTTGTCGTGGCGCCCGCCGTCCGCGGAGTGCACACGATTTGGGGGGACCACGTCATCCGGTGGGGGCAAGGGCTGGTCGGGTGGAGCGCCAGCGCCTTCGACGGCATGCGATCGGCGACAGCGGCCCAACGGCTCACCCAACCCGTCCGCCCTGTCCTCGCAGGCGATGCCCTCCCGGTCCGACGGGGCCTCGCCCTGCGCATCCCCCAACCGTCTGGCAACCTCGTCCTGTCCTGCGACATCGGCGGCCGCGAAGCCCGACTCGAAGGCGGCCTCCCGATCACCTGGTACCGCGACGGCCAACACCGCACCCCGAGCGAACGCGGCCGCACCCCGGTCCGCCCCCTCCGCTTCGCCCTCCTCCACGAACACGGTCCCTGGGGCCTGACCACCGAATGGGGCCACCTGAACGGCCGCTGGTCCGGACTCGCCGGCCTGCACGCCACGGCCCACCGCCCCCAAGCCCGGTGGGCCGCCGAACTCGCGGCCTCCCCCCACCACCTCGGCTGGGCCCTCGGTTGCATCGCCACCCTTTCGGCACATGTTGACGGCTTCTTCCGCTGGGAGCGCCCCCTTCCCGAGCACCCTGCCGAACACTGGGGCGACGCGCGGTCCTCCACACCCACTTGGCACTGGGGCGCACAATCCCACACGCCCCAATCCGCCCATTTCTTCCGGTGGCAGTGGCGCGACGCCCACCTCACATGGGAACACCAATCGCAATGGACCCCCCGGCGCCGCCACCGTTACCGGCTGCGAACGAAAGGCGCTGCGGGTTGGGAGCAAGCCGCAATCGAAGGGCGGTGGGACGGCGCGCCTTGCAGCATCCGGTGCTGGGCCCAAATCGACCGGCAGGGCGGCAAGGCCGCCGGGGTGCTGTGGAGCTGGGACGTGCACCCGAATCTGCCGAAGTGGCGCGTCGGGTGGGCTTGGGGCGACCTCGCGCCGGGTGAACAAGCGTACTACCTCGAACCCAATGCCCGGGCATGGCAGACCGCCGTGCTGAGCGGCGCATCCGCCCGCCGGTGGGTGCAGGGGAGCTGGAAATGGGGGCGCCATTGGAAAGTTTCAGCGAGTTGGTCCCACCTCGAGCGGCGCGATGTCGAGGTGTTGCCGGCGTCCGGGCCGTGGGAGTGGCGGGGGAATGCGCGGTCCGAGTGGCGCGTGCGTTTGGCCTATGCGATGTAGCTTATCTTCGCGAAAATTCAATCCACTATGGCGACGACGTCAGACATCAAAAACGGTATGGTCCTCAATCACAACCACGGGTTGTGGCAAATCGTTGAATTTCTTCATGTTAAGCCAGGGAAAGGCGCGGCGTTTGTCCGGACGAAGCTCAAGAACCTGAGCACGGGTCGGGTCGTCGACCACACGTTCAACGCCGGCGTGAAGATTGAGCCCGTGCGCATCGAGACGCGCGAGTACCAGTACTTGTACCAAGACGAGATGGGCTACCACTTCATGAACACCGAGACGTACGAACAGATTCCGGTGGACAAGGTGGTCATCAATGCACCTGAATTCTTGCAGGACGGCCTCGTTTGCCAACTGCAGTTCCACGCCGAAGAGGAGCGCGTACTGAGCTGCGAACTGCCGTACCACATCGAGACGGAAATCACCTACACCGAGCCCGGCATCAAAGGGGACACGGCGACGAACACGATGAAGCCGGCGACCACGGATACCGGGGTGGAAGTGCGCGTGCCGTTGTTCGTGGACACGGGCGATTGGATCAAGGTGGACACGCGGACGAAGGAATACGTCGAACGGGTGAAGAAATAAGCTCCCATGGCCGAGAAGGTCTCCCGGCTTGAACGCAAGATTGAGCTCCAGGATTACAAACTTGGGGCCCTGCTCGAGGTGACCCGGGCCATCAATGCCCGCGCGTCGGAGGAGGACCTGTTGGATCATTTTCGGCAGTCGTTGGCGGAGTATTTGGGGGTGAACCGGCTGGTGCTGTACACCTCGGTGAGTGGCGAGTGGCGGTGCTTGATGACAGCGGGTGTCGATGGGGCGCTGCCTCCTGTGGCGGAAGGCACGGCATTTGAAGCAGGCAAGCGCGTGGTGTTGACGTCTACAGCGGGGGACCAGGTGTTCGATGTGGTGGTGCCCGTGCACCACGATGAGCAAGTGGTGGCCTACGTGCTCGCGGGCGATGACGCCGAGGGCGTGGGGGTCAGTCCGGTGGTCAAGCACCTGAATTTCATCCAAATCCTGACGAATGTTTTGGTGGTGGCCTTGCACAACCGACGGCTGTCGGAGGAGGCCATCCGGCAGGAGGCCACGCGGCGGGAATTGGAACTGGCTGCGGAGATGCAGACGTTGTTGGTGCCCACGAGTTGGCCGGACGATCCGGACGTGGACGTCACGGCGTTTTACCGGCCGCACCGCGAGGTTGGCGGCGATTACTACGATTTCTTCCCCGTCGATGGGGATGAGCTCGTGGTGTGCATGGCGGACGTGAGTGGAAAGGGGGTTTCGGCCGCCTTCTTGATGTCGAATTTTCAGGCCAACCTCCGGGCCATCCTGCAAGCGGAGTCGGGGGATTTGGAGCGCAGCATCCGCCTGCTCAACGAGCGCGTCATGGCGAATGCGCGTGGTGAGAAATACATCACCCTGTTCGTCGCGCGTTACAACCGCCGCACCCGGGAGCTGGTGTACATCAATTGCGGGCACAACCCGCCTTTGCTGATGGGGGCGGACGGCACGGCGCAGCAGCTGGTGCTTGGATCGGTCGGGCTGGGCATGTTCACGGAAATTCCGTCGGTGGACATGGGGCGGGTGACGGTGGCGCCGGACAGCGTGTTGGTGTGTTACACGGATGGGTTGGTGGAGCAGGAAAACGAGGCGGGGGTGCCGTTTGGGATGCAGCGGATGGAACAAGTGGTTCGGGAGCGCCGGGGCATGGGCGTGGGGGCCATTCAAAAAGCACTCCTCGAAGCCGTAGAGGCCTTCCGCGGGACGGAGCCAACCTTTGACGACACGGCGCTGTTGTTAGCGCGATTCCGCTGATTCCGCGGTCCGTCGGCTCACCTCCAAATCCCACACCACGAGCAGGGCTAAGAACCCCCAGAAGGGAGCGCTCGCTTTGTCGGTGTCCAAGTAATTGTTCAAGACCCCGTGCACGAAATAGGTGACGAGCCCGAGGAACACGCCCATCGCAAGGCGTCTTTCGTCGGAGTTGCGCAGTTTGCGGTGCAGGCGAAAGCCGAGGTGCAACACCCACCCGAACAGCCCCACCATGAACAAGGCGCCGGGAATGCCTTGCTCGGCCAGCGGTCCGAGGTATTCGCTGTGGGCGTTGCCGCCGTCCGCGTTGTTGGTGCTGATGATGGTGCGGTGCTCTGAGCGTTGGAAGGGGGCGTACACAAATTGATACGTTCCGGGG
Organism: Flavobacteriales bacterium; assembly: GCA_023264155.1. Classification (GTDB taxonomy): domain Bacteria; phylum Bacteroidota; class Bacteroidia; order Flavobacteriales_D; family Sanyastnellaceae; genus JALQTD01. The sequence goes on from JALQTD010000062.1 coordinate 3,824, forward strand.
CCCCAGCCCACGAGGGGTTCTTCCTCGAACAAGGCCAAGGCGCAGCTCCAGCGGTTCAGCCGCTCGAGGTTGGAGGCGTCGCTCGATACGTTGGAAATCGATTCCACGTGCTCGGCCAAATCGTCCGAGCTGTCTTGGTCGTTGCGCTCAAGTTGGATGAGCACGGCGTCGAGGATCAACAGCCCGCCCGCCAAGCCGCCCACCCCAAGCAGCAGCAAGGTCTTGAGGCGAAACCCGACCTGCATCAGCCCGTAAAGCACCGCTACGGCGGCGAGGGAGACCCAGGCTGCGCGGGTGTAGGAGAGCACCATGCCGACGAGCAACACGCCGAGCAGCCCGGCGATGGTCACCCGCCAAACCAATTCGAAGCGGCGTGCCGTGACCAGCGCGAGTACGGGTGGGATGAACATGGCAAGGACGGCGCCGTAGGAGGTGTGGTCCTTGAAGAACGGGCTCATCACCCAGTGGCCGGCGTCCTTGTCAAATCCGTACCCAGCGTGCCGGATGAGGGTGTAGATGACGACCACGGCGAGGGGGAATGCGTAGAGGAGGAGGGCCCGGTGGCGGGTGGCGGGCTGGGTGAGGAAGAGGTGGCCACCGAACACAAAAAAACCGACCACGAACCACGTGCGGGCGACGAGGAACTTGAAGGAAATCAAGGGGTCCCAGCTGAGCAGGGTGGTGAAGGCGATCCAGGCGAGGCTGGCAGCGATCCAGCGGGAGACGGGGTGGCGGAGGAGCAGGGGGGAGGGGGTTTGGCCTGAAAGCACCCGGGCGAGGAGCAGGATCAACGCGCCCGCCAGCATCGGCTCCGTGGGCAAGTACAACCCGCCGCCACCGATGTCCTCCAAGTTCATGCTCAAGGGCACCGCCGCCACGAGGACCGCCAAGTACGCGTCCAACCGAAAAATCGCGAGGGCGAGGACCGCGAGCGCAGCCGGCAACAGCGCGACATACCACGCGTCCACCCACCACGCCGCCGCGAGCACCGCCGCGAAGAGGAGGGACGAAGCCACGACCCCGCGGTCCGACTTCGTCCACGCGCTCATGCCGCCTCGCTCCGTTGGATGTTCTCCACCGCCAGCAGGGCCAGCAATCCGAAGGCGCACGTCGCCACCACCGAAACCACCACGATGAGCCACCGGATGGGCTTGGCCTTCTTGTCGGCTGGCGCCGCGTAGTCGACCACAAAGGCCGATGCGAGCTGGGTTTCGGCGTCGAGCTTCATCAGCTCATAGCGCTTCTTGAGGACGGCTTCCCGTTCGTAGGCCGCTTCAATGAGGCTCGTGAGCTTGGAGAACTGGGTAGCGTGCTGCGACAGTTCCGCCATTTGTTGCCGGATCAGTTCGGCATTGCGCAGGTTGCCCTCGGCCATGGCGGTGGCGTATTGTTCGTTGAGTCCGCCGATTTGGGTTTCGAATTCGTAGAGGCCCAAACCGTGCAACACCCCGATTTCCCGCTCCATCCCTTCGATTTCTTCCTGGACCTGCTCGTACGAGGCCGCTGCGTACTTCAGGGCCGCGCGGGCGCGCTCGTTGCGGAGCTGGTTCGCCACGGAGTCGGCGAGGAAGGCGATGTCGTTGGCGATGTCAGCGGCCACCTGCGGGTCGGCATCGAGGACGCTGACCTCGATTGATCCGTAGCGGGTGAGGTTGGCGTCGACGTTGCTGCTGTATTCCTCCATCAAGGCGGAACGCGCACCCGGTGCCGAGCGGTCGATTTCGTAGTGATCCCACAGGTTGTACTTCTCGATGACGCGGCTGCGGATGCGGTCGGAGTTCAGGATTTGGAGCAAACGCTCAGCGTCCTCGGTCTCCCCATACTCCAACAAATCGTTGCGCTTCACCTCTTCATAAAACTGCTCCCCTATGGAGTGCTGCGGGGTGGCAAACAGGATGACCGACGAGCGGAACTGCTCCTCCATCAGGAGGGAAACAATCGACGAGAGGACGGCCGAGGCCACGCCTAGCACGATGAAAGACTTGCGCTTGCGGTAGATGAAGTGCAGCAAGTGCGAAGAGTCCAAACCAGGTTCTTGCTTCATGGATGGGGGTTCGTGTTGCGGCCGCAAAGCTAATGCAGGGAGCGGCCGGTGGGACAACGCGAATTCGATGCGTTCCGTATGTGCGCCGTTCGAAAACTGGTGGGGGTGGGGCTATCTTCGCCCCCATGGCGCGCATCGCCCTCAATGCCCGACTCCTGATTTCCGGCCGGCTCGAAGGCATCGGTTGGTTCACGCACGCGATTTACCAGCGGATCGTGGCGGCGCATCCTGAACACGACTTCCTGCTGTTGTTCGACCGGCCGCAAGCCCCGGAATTTCAGTACGGCCCCAACGCCGAGGCCATGCGGCTGTGGCCGCCGGCGCGGCGACCTTTTTTAGTGGATGCTTGGATGGATGTGGCGGTGCCGTGGGCGCTGAAGCGCTGGGGCGCAGACGCTTTCGTTTCGACGGACGGGTTCATCAGCCGGCGCACCCAGGTCCCGCAGCTCGCGGTGATGCACGACCTGAATTTCGAGCACCACCCGGAGTGGCTGCCCGCCCGCCATGCCCGCCATTACCGCGCGCGTTTCCGGGAGTTTGCCCAAATCGCCCACCGCCTCGCCACCGTCAGTACGTACTCCAAGCACGACATCCATGCCACCTACGGCGTGCCGCTCGATCGCATCGACGTGGTGCCCAATGCGCCTTCGAGCCGTTTTGAGCCCCTCGCGCCGGAGGCCGCCGCTGCCGTGCGTGCGACGTGGACACAGGGTAAGCCGTATTATTGCTTCGTCGGCAGTTTGCACCCGCGCAAGAACATTCCGGGGCTGCTCGCGGCCCATGCGGCTTACCGGCGCGGTGGGGGGCAGGCGGAGCTCGTGGTGGTTGGCGCGCCGATGTGGGGGGAGCTGCCGGCAGAGTGGCGTGCGGCCGAGGGCGTGCATTGGCTCGGGCGGCTGGCCACGACGGAGTTGAAAGCCGTGTTAGCGGCGGCGGAGGGGCTGGTCTACTTGCCTTATTTCGAGGGGTTTGGGATTCCGTTGGTGGAGGCGATGGCCGCTGGGGTGCCGGTTGTAGCGGCCCAAACCACGTCCCTCCCCGAAGTGACCGGCGGGGCCGAAGCCGCGCTCGTGGCCCCCGATGACGCCGAAGCCGCCGCGGCGGCCATGCTGCGGTTGGACGGGGACGCCGCTTGGCGCGCGGACCGGATTGCCGCCGGCTTGCAACGCGCCGAGGCCTTTTCGTGGGACACTTCGGCCGAGCGCCTGTTCACCAGCATCACGGCCATCCTCCCATGAGCCCGCTCAAGCCCTTCGAAATCCGCGGCGCCCGCGAGGCGGGCTGTGATGAAGCGGGCCGTGGCTGCCTCGCCGGCCCGGTCGTCGCGGCCGCTGTCGTCCTCACCCCGCAACACGCCCGAAAACTCATCCGCACCAGCCCCCTCAATGACAGCAAACAACTCACGGTGGCCCGCCGGGAAGCCCTGCGCGAGCGCATCGAGGCGGAGGCGGAGGCTTGGTGCGTCGCGTTTGTTTGGCCCGATGAGATTGACCAAATCAACATCCTCCAAGCTTCCTTCCTCGCCATGCGCCGCGCGGTCCTCGGCCTCGGTACCCCTCCGGATCGCCTCCTGATCGACGGGAACCGCTTCACGTCCGCCCCGGGGTTTCCGCCACATGCATGTCATATAAAAGGCGATGCCCGGTTCGCCTCCATCGCCGCCGCGAGCGTGCTAGCCAAGACGCACCGCGACGCGTACATGGCGGACGCCGCCCGCGCATTTCCCGGCTACGGTTGGGAGCGCAACGCCGGCTACCCGACAGCAGCCCACCGGTCGGCCATCCGCGAATGGGGCCCCACGCCCCTCCACCGAAGAAGCTTCCGCCTCCTCCCTGAGCAGTTGTCAATGTTCGACCAGTAGCGGATATGAGTCGACGCTCATCGATGTTATGATAAGGTTAATCCGTTAATAATGTGCGTCGAGTCGGTTTTTTGGGGAGTGAAAATTCCCTAATTTGCGCTTCCTTTGAATCATCAAACCTAACCGCCCCATGAAGTTCTTTAACTGGATGATCGCAGCGATGTTTGTGGCTACCGCCTCTTTCGCTTCGGCTCAATGTGGCTTGTTCATCTCCGAATATGGAGAGGGCTCAAGCAGCAACAAGTGGATTGAATTGTACAACCCAACGCTTGACGCGGTGGATTTGTCACAGTACCAAATCCAGACTTACGCAAATGGCAACGCCTCACCCAACTACACCCTGGTCTTGGAAGGGACGTTGGCTGCGGGCCAAGTTTACACCATCACCAATTCCTCTGCCGCTGCGGAGGTTGCGGCTGTTTCGGATGTCACGTCCTCGGTCACCTATTTCAATGGTGACGATGCGGTGGCCTTGCTCGACCTTGCCGGCAACATCATCGATGCCTTTGGCGAAATTGGTGTCGATCCTGGATCTGCTTGGGATGTTGCGGGTGTAACGGGAGCTACGGCGAACCACACGTTGGTCCGGGTAGCCTCGGTCACGCAAGGCAATGCGGATTGGGCTGCTTCATTCGCCTCAGAATGGGAGGTGTATGACAGCAACGACTTTTCTTTCCTCGGTGGCCACACGTTCACAGGCGTTTGCGGCACGGCCGTGGCAGGCTGCACGAACGAAAACGCCACGAACTACAATGCCGAGGCGAACACCGACGACGGTTCTTGCACCTTCGACAACGCATGCAACATCGACGGAACGGTCGTTCAAGCAACGGGCGATTTGACCTTCGTTCCTGCTGAATTGAATGTGGCCATCGGCACGACGGTGGTGTTCGAAAACATCGGCGGTACCCACAACGCCAATGGTGACATCAACACGGTGACGGGCGAAAGCTTCGGCAACCCCGTTGCGTTTACGTTTGATGCAGTAACGAGCGCGGGCGATGCCGTTTGCATCGGTTCCTTCACGTTCGACGTTCCCGGTGTTTACAACTACGACTGCTCGGTGGGCAGCCACGCGCTTTCTGGCATGGTGGGCACCATCACGGTGGGACAAGGCGGCTGCACCAACGCAGCAGCTCCGAACTACAACCAAGCGGCCGATTACGACGACGGTTCTTGCTTGGAAGTGGTCGAGACGCCGATCGCTACCATCCAAGAAGGCCAGCTCACGGATGCTTACACGGGTCAGACCCTTGTGACGACCGGCATCGTGACGGGCGTTTTCGGTTCGCTCGCTTCTGTGCAAGATGGCACGGGCGCCTACAGCGGCATTTGGATGTTCGGTTCGAACGTGAACTTGACGGTGGGTGATGCAGTGGAAATCACGGGTACCATCTCTGAGTACTATGGTTTGACCCAAATCACGAGCCCTTCTGTGGTCATCCTCTCCCAAGGCAATGACTTGCCTGCAGCAGAAGTGCTGGGCACTTCAGCCGTGGCGGATGAGCAATGGGAAGGTGTCCTCGTTCAAGTGACCGGTGATGTGGTGGATCCTGCGCTCGGATTCGGCGAGTGGTCGTTGAGCGATGGCTCGGGCGATGCCCTCGTGGATGACCGCGGTTACAATGCCCTGTTGACGGGTGCGGTGACGGTGGGTTCTACTTGGCAGGTGACCGGTCCTTTGGACTACTCTTTCAGCAACTTCAAAATTCAGCCCCGCACGGCGGACGACGCATTGCTCTACGGCTGCACGAACGCGCAGGCTACGAACTACAACGCTGCAGCGGGCATTCCCGACGGCTCTTGCATCTTCGACAACCTCGATTGCGGTGTGTTCTTCTCGGAGTACGCTGAAGGAAGCGCAAGCAACAAGTACCTCGAGATTTTCAACGCCACGGGCAACACGGTGTTCTTGAGCCAATACACGATCGGTAACTGCAGCAACGGCTGCGACAACTGGGAGTCGACGTACGTGTCAGAGCAAGTGGACTACTGGACGTTCAACTTCCCAGCAGACGCGACCATCCCCAGCGGCGGACACTTCATCGTGGCCGACCCGAACGCGGACGCCCTCATCCTGGAGCAAGCGGACATGACGGCCTCGTACTTGTCCAACGGCGATGACACCTACGTGTTGGCTGAATTGTCGGGTACAGACACGGTGGTGGTCGACATGATCGGTACCATCGGTCCAGATCCCGGAAGCGGCTGGGAAGTGGCCGGCGTCACGAACGGCACGAAGGACCACACCTTGGTCCGGAAGGCGAACGTTTCGAACGGGAACATGGGCGACTTCCTTGCTTCTGCAGGTACGAACGAATTCGATTCGGAGTGGATTGTTTTGGACCAAAACGACTGGTCAAACCTCGGACAGCACGCCATCGATGCCATCTGCGCCACCACGTTTGACGGCTGCACGGATGAATTCGCGGTCAACTACGACCCCGCAGCCACCAACGACGACGGCTCTTGCGTTTACATCCCCAACTTGACGGTGCAGGAAATCCACCAAACCAGCGCCACGGGCCAAGTCATCACGACGGGCATCGTGACGGGGGTTTACCCGCCGCTCGGTGATGTCGCCGGCAACGCGAGCTACGTGATCCAGAACGGAACCGGCGCCCAGTCGGGCATCTGGGTCATCGGTGAGGGCGTCGCGATGGGCGATGAGGTCGAAGTGACGGGTGTCGTTGGAGACGTTTACGGCTTGGTCCAAATCCAAGGCGCAGTCGCCGAAGTCATGTCTTCAGGCAACACCCTGCCCGCGGCAGAATTGCTCAGCACCGATGCCGTTTCTGACCAGCAATGGGAGAGCGTCCTCGTCCGCGTTGAAGCGCCGGTGACGGACGCCGTTGGCAGCTACGGCGAGTGGCAATTGAACGATGGCTCAGGCATGATCCGCGCGAAGGACCACGCATTCGCGGCCATCGGTGCCGTAGTGAACGTGGACGGAACGGACTACCCGCTCCTCGAAGAAGGCGCGAACTACCGCGTGACGGGGCCGAACTTCTACTCGTACGGTTCCTACAAGATGATGATCCGCGACGCGAATGACGTGTTGCGTTTGGGTTGCACCGATCCGAGCTTCTTGAACTACGACTTCCTCGCTCAAGAGGACGACGGTTCTTGCTCCAGCGTCACGGGCTGCATGAACCCCGACGCAGACAACTACGATCCTGCGGCTGTGGCCGATGACGGTTCTTGCTTGGTCTCGGGTTGTGGCGATGCGAACGCATTGAACTTCGATGAGGCGGTGAACAACCCCACGAACGAGGTTTGCTACTACACTCTCCCGAACGTGATCATCAACGAAATCAGCTACAACCCATGCTCTGCGCAGGGCGGTGACTTCGACTACGAGTTCGTGGAGATCTACAACGCGGAAGACATGGCGGTCAGCATGGCCGGATTCGTGTTCTACAACACGTCAGGCGGCAACGCAGAATTGGCTTACGAATTTGGTGACGACGACATGCTCGCAGCGGGCGAGTACGCGATTTTGACGGTCAGCGCCAACGGCACGGCGAACTACGCCTACACCGGCGCGCAGATCTTCGAAATGTTCACGGGCAACTTCAGCAACGGCGGAGAAGCCATCAGCTTGCAGGACAGCTACGGCAACATCATCGACGAAGTGGTCTACGCTTCTTCTGGTGAGTGGCCCAGCACGACGGTGAGCGTCCTCGGAAACACCCTGGTCCAAAGCCCGAACGGCGATTGCTCTACCCTCGAATTGATTGCTACGGACTTGAGCAACGACGATCCGGACAATTGGCAGGGCAGCTGGGTGGACTTCGGTACCCCAGGTGCGGCGAACTCATCGGCCTTCGGTTGCGCAGACCCAACGGCTTGCAACTTCTCAGCTACGGCGTACTTCGATGACGGCAGCTGCGATTACGCATGCCAAGGTTGCACCTATGCCGATGCCACGAACTTCGAGATGAACGCGACGATGGACGATGGCTCGTGCA
>JALQTD010000063.1 GCA_023264155.1 Flavobacteriales bacterium
TGCCGCCATGTTGCGTCCGCGAGCAATGCAGGAAGCCGGTAAAAGTCGGCTCCGGTCCGGAAGCCGGCCCGCTCCACGAGCAAGTCGATCCATTCCGGCCCCAGCCCTTCGATGTTCATGGCCTTTCGGCTCACAAAATGCTCCAAACGTCCCTTGACCTGGGGCGGACAACCGGAAGCATTCGGGCAATAATGCAACGCCTCCCCCTCCTCTCGCACCAGGGCCGTTCCACATTCTGGACAGGCATCGATGTAGTGGTGCGCAGCCAAACCTTCCGGACGCGCGGCCAAATCGACGCCTATGACCTTCGGAATGATTTCTCCTCCCTTTTCTACGAAAACCGCATCACCAACCCGCAAATCGAGTTCAGCAATCTGGTTCGCGTTGTGCAGCGATGCGCGCTTCACGGTGGTGCCCGCGAGGAGCACCGGCTCCAATTCAGCCACCGGCGTGATGGCACCGGTCCGCCCAACTTGGTAGGCAATGGACTTCAGGCGGGTAACGGCCCGCTCCGCAGGGAACTTGTATGCGATGGCCCACCGCGGTGATTTGGCCGTCATGCCGAGTTCGCGCTGTTGGGCATACCGATTGACCTTGATCACCACACCGTCGATGGCAAAGGGCAGCTCCGCACGGGCCAAATCCCAATGCCGGATGTACGCCATGATGTCCTCCACACTGCGCCCGACCTCGATGGCCCGCCCGCCCGGAACCTTGAAGCCCCACTCCGCCGCCAAATCCACCGCCTCCGCATGCGTTGCGCAAGAGGTCGCTTCCTCCAACACCCCGTACACCATGATGTCCAGTCCCCGCTCGGCCACTACCCGGCTGTCGAGGGACTTCAGCGTGCCGGCGGCCGTGTTGCGCGGATTGGCGAACAGCTCCTCCCCGGCCTCAGCCCGGCGTGCGTTCAAGGCATCGAAGGCCTCGAACGGGAAATAGATCTCCCCGCGGATTTCGAGGAAGTCCGGCGCTCCGGGGCGCAGTTGGAGCGGCAGGGTCTTGATGGTGCGCACATTCGCGGTGACGTCCTCGCCCACTTCCCCGTCTCCGCGCGTGACGGCGCGGACCAAGGCGCCCGCCTCGTACGTGAGGCTGATCGCCACGCCATCGTACTTCAATTCCATGACGAACTCCGCGTCCTCCCCTTCCAAAATGCGCTCCGTGCGCTCTGCCCATTCCGCGATTTCCGCTTCGGAATAGCTGTTCGAAAGGGAGAGCATGGGGGTTCGGTGGGCCGCTTTTTCGAACCGCTCCGTCAGGTCGCCCCCGACGCGCTGGGTTGGGGAATTCGGGTCGGCGAATTGGGGATGCTGGGCCTCGATTTGGGCCAATTCCTCGAGCAGTTCATCGAACTGCCGGTCCGTGATGACCGGATCCGCTAACACGTAATAGCGGTGATTGTGCGCATGCAATTCCGCGCGCAAGGCTTCAATCCGCCGCTGGGCCTCTTCCTTCGTCATGTGTCGAATATAACGTTGCACCCGTAAATTGCGTGGGCGTTTCCGGTCCCTTTTGCCCACGAATTCCGCTGATTTTTCCCCATGATGTTGCGCTTCCTTCCCGCCTTGCTGTTGGCCACTTTGGGCTTATCGAGTTGTTCCTTCTACAACGCTTTCACCACGGTGGAAGTCCAAACCTCGTGGGGAACCGACAGCATCGCCATCTCCATTGAACAGCGTGACTTCGAGGAAACGGAATCCTTCGAGTTCTTGGGGTATGACTTGGCGAGCACGACGTTAGATAATTATACAGAAGGACACGTTTTTCGGGCGGAACGCAGCGGTTACTTTCCGGAAAACCTGCCCGTGTTTCGCGAGCGTTTAAACCGGTGGAAAGGGCTGGACGCCTTGCTCACCTTCGGACTCACCACGTCGTTGGTCGACCACGGTGCTGCGGAATGGGGAGGGCGGCAATGGGCGGAGGGACTGGGCGTGACCTACAATGCCCTTGGATTCGTGCTGTCGCCATGGCGCGTCTACGAGCGGGCGTTCACATTTGGCGACCTCGAACCCATGCCGAAGGCAGGCAAAGACGCACCTCCCGTTTGGATTGAAGGGGTGCACATCGCCGTGCCCGCGGGGGCGCACACCACCGAGTTTTATCGGAATCGCGATGCGTTCTACCGAAACCGGATGGCCTTTGAGTACACAAACGACGCGTCCTTTGAGGTCGATTACACGAATTTGGACGAGGATGCCCTGTATTCCTTGTGGGAACAGGGGTATCAAGGTCCTGATGGCACCAGCCTGTTCACTTCGGAAGACGAACTGGTGCTCGAGGCCGCCATTGTGAGTGTCCATGAAAAGCAAATCGGCAACTTGGCGCAGTACACCGTGCAAATGGATTGGTGGGTGCACAACCCGTATGGCCTGGGGACCGATACGGTCACCTACCACGCGCGATCGCCATGGGGATTCGCCTCAGGAGTCGAGAGCCCGTTTGATCGGCAAGCGCTGGCTGATGTGGTGGTCCGGAATGCCTTCAAGGCTGCCGAAAACCCGGTGCTGCTGCGGGAAGCCGCTCGGAAAGATTCACTCGAAGCTGAATGGAAGGCCGCATGGGAACCCATCGTGCTGGACAGCGTGACGGAGGCGGCTGGCAATTTGGCCCAAGCCCTCTCCTCCGTGGTAACCATCGAGGACGATTACGGTCACGGCAGCGGCTGCATCTTGTCGCAGGACGGTTACATTTTGACCAACCACCACGTGGTGCTCGATACCACCGCAACTCAAACGATTCATTTTCAAGATGGTAGCAAGATGGAGGCCGAATTGGTGCGGTACCACCCGCTGTATGATTTGGCCTTGCTCAAGGTGGATACCACGGTATTGCAACCGTTTCGGCCGGAACTCGAACGGATGGCGGTTGAAGTGGGCGACGATGTCTTTGCCATGGGCACGCCGTACGACGTGGCGCTCGGCGCTTCTGTGACACGCGGGATTGTCAGTTCCATGCGCAAAGACGGCAAGCGAACGCTCATTCAAACCGATGTGAGCATCTCGCCCGGCAACAGCGGCGGGGCCTTGGTACGGCACGATGGCACACTCGTCGGGGTGGTCAATGAAAAGATCATGGAGCTCGGGGTCGAAGGCATCGGGTTTGCCATCCCGTTACATTACATCGAGGAAGCCCTGATGCTGCGTTACGGCGCAGCGCGCTGAGCGGTCACCATCCGCGGGCGGCCTTGCAAATCGTGGTGAACGCTGACCTCCCGCCATGGGGCGCCAAATAACCGAACCACCTCGTCCGCCGCACGCTCGTGGATTTCAAAGGCCAGGATTCCGTTCAGCCCCAAGGCACCGGCTTCGGATTGCTCCACAAGGGTGCGGTAATGCACAAGCGGATCCTCGTCTTCGACGAACAAGGCCAAATCCGGGTCATATTCCGTCACCACGGCCTCCATCTCCACGAATTCTGACCGCGGAATGTACGGTGGGTTGCTCACGATCAAGTCGAAAGGGCGGGCCGACTCTGCAGCAAGTGCGGCAAAGGCGCGCTGGTGAAACGCAACCGCCAAATCCAGCCGCGCAGCATTTTCGCGGGCCAAATCCAATGCCGCTTCAGACCGGTCAGTCCCCTCCACTTCCCATGCCGGCAGGGCGTGCTTCAATGCCAACGCCAAGCACCCCGTGCCCGTACCTGCATCGCACACCCGACCAGGGCCCGCACCGCGCAACGCTCGGACACACCATGCCGCGAGCTCTTCGGTTTCCGGGCGCGGAATCAAGGCACGGCGATCGCACGCAATCCGCAGTCCCATGAAGTGCGTGAACCCCGTGACGTGTTGAATGGGTTCTCCCGCCGCGCACCGCTTCGCCCATTCTGCGAGGACGTTCAACTCGGCCTCCGAATAAACGTAGCCCATCAAACGGGTGCCCCGATCGGTAGCGGTCACCTCATCGAGCAACCAGCGCACCTGGGCATCGGCTTCGTCACCTTTCAACCACGTATGTAGCCAATCGCGCACCGCCCGTTCATCGTTTCGAACCGGCCACGGCCCCGTATGCCTTCCTGCCATGATGCCTCAGAAGCCTCGGACCAGGAGCTCAGCCGTAGAAGCATTGGTCGCCAAGGGAATGTTGTGCACATCGCACTGGCGCAACAACATGTTGATGTCGGGCTCGTGCGGGTGCTTCCCCATGGGATCGCGGAAGAAAATCACGGCGTGCACGCTGCCTTCGGTGATGCGGGCCGCGATTTGGGCATCCCCCCCAAGCGGGCCGGAAGCCAGGCATTCCACTTCCAACCCCAACCCCTGGATCCTGCCGCCTGTGGTCCCCGTTCCAATGAGGTCTACGGATTGGAAAAAACCCATGTGGTCCGACACGAACCGCGAGAGGGACTCCTTCTTGCCATCGTGCGCAATCAGGGCCACACAGCGCTTGGTGGTCAGGCGCTCATCCATCAGTTCCGCGTCCAAATCGCGTACCCGTGGGCCGGCAATTCAACCTGCCCCCCTTCCTTCAACATGGGCTCCCCCATGCGCAAGGACAACCCTTCCACCGGGAGGGTAACCACTTGCAGATCCGAAGAGAGGTTCACAGCAACCACCACCTCGCTTGCATCCAACTGGCGGCGGTAGGCAAAGACCGCATCGTCCACCTCGGTCGTTAAAAGTTCCGGCCACGCGCCGTCTGCACCGTTCCACAAAGCGCGCTCTGATTCCTTCAAGGTGTTCAATTCCGTGAACAAGGGCGCCAGTGCGTAGCCATTCCACTCCACCGTGTCCTTTTCGAAGAAACGCAGGCGCTTCGCATTGGGCGCTTCCTGTCCGGAATAGATCAGCGGCATGCCAAACAGCGTGCTCGCCACCACCGTCATGGCCGAAGCGTTGTCGCCATGGCGTTCGCTGACCGTGCCGCTCCATGCGTTCTCATCGTGGTTGGTGACGAAGAGCATGCGGTAGGCGTCGCGTGGGAAGCGCTCGGCTTCATCACGAAGGAAGTTCCGCAAGCTGTCGATGGGCCATTTTTGGCCTCCCACCTGGTTCATCACGTGCATCCCTCCCCAAACGTAGCTCATGTCAAAGGCCCGGTGATGGTGCTCAGGAACATCGGCCTCCGCCAACATGAACACGTCGCGCTTCTCGGCTTCCATGGCCAAACGCACCCGCTCCCAGAACGCCGTTGGGACCTTCTCCGCCACGTCGCACCGGTAACCATCGATGTCCGCCTCCACAATCCAGTACAACATGGCGTCTTCCATCGCTGCATACAGCCCATTCTCCTCGCCGTTTTCCCAGTCCAACTGGGTCACGTCCCACCAATCAGTTCCCAACGGCGGCTGAAATTGCCCCGCTGAATCCAACAGAAAGTACTCCGGGTGCTCTTCCGTCCAGCGGCTGTCAAAGGCGGTGTGATTGGCAACCCAGTCCAAGATCACCTTCATACCCAACGCATGGGCCGCATCCACCAAGGACTTGAAATCCTCGAGGGTCCCGAATTCCGGATTCACGGCCTTGTAATCCCTCGCGCTGTAGGGAGAGCCCAACGACCCGCTGCCCGGCTCTGCCACGTAGCTCGCCGTGTTCTCTCCGCCCTTTCGGTTCACCTCTCCGATGGGGTGAATGGGCATCAACCAGAGGATGTCAGAACCCAATGCCGAGATGCGGGGCAAATCCGCCTCCAGGGCCTTGAACGTTCCTGCCGGCGTATGTTGGCGAACATTGACCTCGTAAATGGAAGCCGCCTTCGCCCACTCCGGGTGAACCAGAACCTCGGGATCAATTGACAACCCCGATGCCACATCAGCAACCGACGTCGGTTGTTTTACGGGAGCGCTCCCGCATCCCCACCAACCGGTGGCTGCGGTAATCGCCCCTACCGCCAAGGCCCATTTCATTGTTTGCATGCCGCTAAGTTAGCCGAATTCTTTCATAAGTGTACAATCAACACCAAGCATCAGAACAGCGTCGGCTGGCTGTCGTCGTCGGTGCGCTTGCGCTTCTTGAACGGCGAATCCCCGCCGCCATCGAGCCGAGGAGCTTGCGCTGAAGGCAACTCCGGAGGTGTCAAATCGGGATGATCCTCCTCCTCTACGCGCGATGCAGAAGCCGTATCCCGCTTCGGAGCGTGCTGCTCGAGGTGCGCCACCAGCGCGGCCTGCTCCTTCTCTTCATCCGCATCGTTTAGCGTCACATCCACCACGGGCAGCGTGCTGAGTTTGTTCCCCAACGCACGCGCTCCTTTCACGGAAATGAACGAGGCCAAATCCACCACGTCATCTTCCCGATCGCGGGTCTCCTTGAAACGCCGGTTGTAACGCACCACCGCTTCGGGGTGGAACAACGTGCTCACCACCCCCAACCGCGACTGCTCGTGGTCTCCGACGAAGCGGAAGGGCTTTTGCACGTATTCCGCCAAGAACCGCTTCACGTACCAATCCTCCTTTTCGCCTTCGTAGTAGACCGCACTCACCACCCGGTTCGGATCCCATTTTTCAAGGTGGATCATCTTGTCGTCGAAGTGGGTACTCAAATCGTAGCCCGTGAACAAGTACTCACCGGTTGAGAGGAATACCAAAATCTGGTCATCCCCCCTGAATTCACCAAGGAAGCGCCCGCGGCCCTCTGCATTCAAGCGCCGCACCGTCTCGTCGTACCACACCTGCAACGCCCCCAAGGTCGACACCCCTTCCTCACTCAATTCAATCCGCTTGATAGGGAACTTCGAAACGAGGTTTCCACCCGCGCCGCGTCCTTTGATGCCGATTTCAGAAAAGTCCACATCGAACTTCAACTTCTTGAGTCGTTGGTTTGCACGCAGGTGAACAGTCACCACCTCGGCTTCCCCGTTCGGATTGGCGGTGAAGTAGAGCACGCGCGACTTCGGTGTTCCCTTCGTAACGTCGTATTCCTTGTCCCGGGTGCTGCTTGTGACGGCAAACCGCTTCACCATGCTCCGGCCGGTCGCGCCGTCGAGGTAAATGGCGTTGTACACCGTCCGGTCATCGCCCTTTTTCCAGACCCCCACGTGCAGGATGTCCTTGCCGAAGAAGGCCTTTTGGCTCACTTTGCTCACGGAGTATTTGCCGTCCTTCCGGAAGACGATGATGTCGTCGATGTCACTGCAATCGCAAACGAATTCGCCCTCTCCCCGCTTCATCCCTGTTCCAACGAACCCCTCATCGTAGTTCGCATAGAGCTTTACGTTGGCCACAGCCACTTCAGCAGCTGAAATCGACTCGAATGTCCGCAATTCGGTTTTGCGTTCACGCCCCTTGCCGTACTTCTTCTTCAGCATGCGGAACCATTCTATGGCATATTCCGTGAGGTTCGCCAAATGGTGGCGCACGCGCTCAATGTCTTCCTCAAGGGATGCAATCAATTGATCCGCCTTGAACCCATCGAATTTCGAAATCCGCTTGATTTTGATCTCGGTCAGCCGCGTGACATCCTCATCTGTCACCGCGCGCACCAGGTGTTTCACGTGCGGCTCCAAGCCCTTGTGGATGGTCTGCAAAATTTCCTCCCACGTTTCACACTCTTCGATGTCCCGGTAGATGCGGTTCTCGATGAAGATCTTCTCCAACGAAGCGAAGTGCCACTTCTCTTGCAGTTCACCGAGTTCAATCTCCAGTTCGCGCTTCAACAAGTTTCGCGTCAAATCCGCCGAAATCTTCAGAAGCTCCTTCACCCCGAGGAAATGGGGTTTGTCATTCAGAATGACCACCGAATTGGGTGCCAAACTCACTTCGCAGTCGGTAAAGGCGTAGAGCGCGTCGATGGTCTTATCCGGAGATACGTTGTTCGCCAAATGGATGACCACTTCGACCTTGTCGGCCGTGTTGTCCTCGACCTTTTTGATCTTGATCTTGCCCTTTTCGTTGGCCTTCAACACGCTGTCAATCAGGGAACCGGTTGTCACGCCAAACGGCAGCTCTTTGACCACCAACGTCTTGGCATCTTCCTTCTCGATGCGAGCCCGCACGCGGACCCGGCCGCCACGCAGCCCGTCGTTGTAATTCTCCACGTCCGCCATGCCCCCGGTCGGAAAGTCAGGAACAAGGGTGAACGATTTGCCTTGCAAGGCAGCCACACTGGCATCGAGCAACTCAACAAAATTGTGCGGCAACGTCTTACACGCCAGGCCCACCGCGATGCCTTCCACCCCTTGCGCGAGCAAAAGCGGGAACTTCACCGGCAAGGTTTCCGGCTCCCGGTTCCGCCCGTCATAACTCGCTAGCCAATTCGTCGTCTTCGCATTGAAGCACACCTCCTTGCCGAATTTGCTCAGCCGCACTTCAATGTAACGCGGTGCGGCAGCCCGGTCACCGGTGAGGATGTTCCCCCAGTTTCCCTGGCAATCCAAGAGCAATTCCCGTTGCCCGATTTGGACCATGGCATCCCCGATGGAAGCATCCCCGTGCGGGTGGTACTTCATCGTGTTGCCGATGACGTTTGCCACCTTGTGGAAACGGCCATCATCCATCTCATTGAGGCTGTGCAAAATCCGGCGTTGGACCGGTTTCAAGCCATCGTGCTGGTGAGGCACAGCGCGCTCCAAGATCACGTACGACGCGTAATCCAGGAAGTAGTCGTTGTACATCCCGCTGACTTTGATGACGCGCTCGAGCTCCTCGCCCTCTACGGCATCGTCCAAGACCTCCGCCTCCTCGATTTCTTCAATCTCTTCGCCTTCTTCACGGGGCTGGGTCGCCTCGCCGTCCTCCAACTCGTCGTTGGGCTCTTCAGGAAATTCACTCATGCCACTTCGTCCTTTTCCACACGGAGGTTTTCAATGATGAACTGCTGCCGATCGGGGGTGTTCGACCCCATGAAGAAGGTCAGCAAATCTTGGATGCCACTGTCTTTCCCGATGACCACTGGATCGAGTCGAATGTCCTCTCCGATGAAGTTGCTGAACTCGTCCGGACTAATTTCCCCAAGCCCCTTAAAGCGCGTGATCTCGGGATTCTTTCCCAGTTCCCCTATCGCGGTTTGCTTCTCTTCCTCGCTGTAGCAATAGGTGGTTTTTTGCTTGTTCCGCACACGAAAGAGCGGGGTTTGGAGCACATAGAGGTGGCCTTTTTTGACCAAATCCGGGAAAAACTGCAAGAAAAACGTGATGAGCAGCAGCCGAATGTGCATCCCATCCACGTCGGCATCGGTCGCAATCACCACGTTGTTGTAGCGCAATCCGTCGAGGCCATCTTCGATGTTCAACGCCGCCTGAAGCAGGTTGAACTCTTCGTTCTCGTACACGACTTTTTTCGTCTTGCCAAAGCAGTTCAAGGGCTTTCCCTTCAAGGAAAAAACCGCTTGGGTCTTGACGTCCCGAGCTTTCGTGATCGATCCGGAGGCCGAGTCCCCCTCCGTGATGAACAACGTCGTTCCTTCGCGGAGGTCGTTCTTGTCGTTGAAATGCACCCGGCAGTCGCGCAATTTGCGGTTGTGCAAGGAGGCCTTCTTCGCGCGATCTCGCGCGAGCTTCTTGATGCCCGCCAAATCCTTGCGCTCCCGTTCCGATTGCAAAATCCGCGCCTGCAAGGCAGAAGCCGTTTCCGGATTCCGGTGCAGGAAGTTGTCCAACTCCCGCTTCAAAAAGTCGTAAACAAAGCTCTTCAGCGACGGGCGATCCGGTCCGACTTCGGTCGACCCCAACTTCGTTTTGGTTTGGGACTCAAACACCGGCTCCTCCACCTTCACGGAGATGGCGGCTTTGATGCCCGAGCGGATGTCCGAACCGTCGTAGTCCTTGCCAAAGAAATCGCGCACCACGCGCACCACTGCTTCGCGGAACGCACTTTGGTGCGTGCCCCCTTGGGAAGTGAACTGGCCATTGACAAAGCTCTGGTAATCCTCCCCATACGCATCCGTGTGACTCAATGCCACTTCGATGTCATCGCCTTGCAAGTGGATGATGGGGTAGCGCGGCTCAGTGTCCAAGTCGTTTTGGAGCAAGTCTTTCAGCCCGTGGTCACTCTTGAACTTTTCACCGTTCAAGTACAGGGCGAGGCCCGTGTTGAGGTAGGCGTAGTTCCAAAGCAGCCGCTCCACATACTCCATGCGGAAGCGGTACCCTTTGAACACCGTCAAGTCCGGGCGAAACACAATCAAGGTGCCGTTCCGCTCTTCGGAGGATTCCACGCCCGACTCCTCAAGGAGTTCGCCCGTTGCGAAGGTGGCCAACTTCCGTTGTCCGTCCCGGAAACTTTCGACTGAGAAGGATTCCGACAAGGCGTTCACTGCTTTGGTACCCACCCCGTTCAGGCCCACGGACTTCTTGAACGCGCGCGAGTCGTACTTGCCACCGGTGTTGATCTTGGAAACGCAATCGACTACCTTACCGAGCGGAATGCCGCGGCCGTAGTCCCGCACCCGCACCTCGCCGTCCTTGATGGTCACCCGGATGCTCTTTCCATGCCCCATCGCGTGCTCGTCGATGCTGTTGTCGATCACTTCCTTCAACAGCACGTATATCCCATCGTCAGCGGATTGCCCGTCACCGAGTTTCCCGATGTACATCCCAGGACGCATCCGGATGTGCTCCTTCCAATCGAGCGATCGGATGTTGTCCTCGTTGTATGTTACTTGTTCGTTCGCCTTGTCCGTCATCTCGCACCAAACTTACTGCCTTATCCCGGAGGTCAGGCGGCTGGTTTTGGCCAAATTATCCACATTCCACGCAGCGAATTTCCCCACACCTTCGGCACCGGGGCGAACTGATTCACGGACGTTGACCAGAACTTTGTGAGCGGCGCTTTGTGGATTCGGTCGCTCGCGAAGTGGGTTGTAAATTTGGCCCAAAACCCAACCGATGAGCCAAGCAGTCGCCTCCCTCGAACCCCGCGCCTTGTGGGAACATTTCGCCGCATTGAACGCCATTCCACGCCCGTCCAAGCACGAAGAGCGCGTGGTGGAATGGGTCATGGAATTCGGCCGCTCCCGCGGATTGGACACCTCGCAAGACGAAGTGGGGAACGTGTTCATCAAGAAGCCGGCGACTCCGGGCATGGAATCCCGCCAAACCGTCGTGCTGCAGAGCCACCTCGACATGGTATGCCAAAAGAACAACGACACCGAATTTGACTTCATGACCGAAGGCATCCGCATGCTCATCGACGGGGACTGGGTGCGGGCAGACGGCACGACCCTCGGGGCGGACAACGGCATCGGGGTGGCAGCGATTTTGGGGCTTTTGGACGCGAAGGACATCCCGCACCCGG
>JALQTD010000064.1 GCA_023264155.1 Flavobacteriales bacterium
GCCTGCCACCCACCCGGCCCCATCGCCCCACTCCCCCCGCTCACAACGAACGCCCCACTCCCCGTCCTCCCCCCGCACGAGCGACCGCCCTAAAAACACCACATCCCCTTCCTCCACGTGCACCCGCAGCGAATCCGAATCCACCCGCTCCCCGTCCCCGCTCACCACGACATTCCCGCCCAACGTCAACCACCCGCTCGGCACCTCAAACCGCCCCCGGTCCGCCACCGCCGACTGCCCGTCCGCCCGCAGCTCAGCGCGCTCGGGGAACCACGCCACCTCATCGACCCACCCATACCGCAGGATCGGCCCCGTCACGACCAGTTCCGCCTCCTCAAACCGCACCGGAGCGCCGAAGGCGTCCATCCGCTCCGCAACCGGATCCCACTCCAACTCGTCGGCCCGCATCACCCACTCTCCCGGCCGTTCCGCCACCACCCGCCCCATCGCCCGGAACCTCCCATCGTCGTATCGCCACGCACTATCGCAGCGCAATTCCGCATCCCGGTGTGCCAAGACGACGTCGCCCACCAACCGTTGCGCCCCGGTCACCGCCGGATCCCGCAAAATGGCTCCCGCCCGCACAATCCGCACCCGTTTCGCTGCCGCAGAATCCCCCAGGGCCACGGCCCCTTCAGCCGCCCGTGCGCCCCACGCCAGGAGCATCCCGCAAACCACCAAAACGTACTTCATCGCGCCGCAAGTTCGAGCCCCCGCCCCGTTCCGCGTGCAACCCGACCGCCAAAATTTCAGCAAACCCGCTCAACGGTTCTATTTCAGCGATTTCCTGCGTACCTTCGCGCCCCTTTCGCGGGTGTGGTGAAATTGGTATACACGCCAGACTTAGGATCTGGTGCCGCAAGGCGTGGGGGTTCGAGTCCCTTCACCCGCACACTTTGGAAGTTTGCAGCGCCGTCGGGCGTTTGCGGGCTTTTTCGTACGCTTTAAACCAAATCGCTATCCATGCAGATTCAACGCGAATCCACCGGAGAATTGACGGCCCGCGTCAAGATCAAACTCGAACCGAGCGACTACCAGCCGCGCGTCGAGTCCGTCCTCGAAAACTACCGGAAATCCGCCACAGTCCCCGGCTTCCGCAAGGGCAAGGTGCCCATGGCCTTGATCAAAAAGCAATACGGCACCCCTGTCCTCGTTGAGGAATTGAACAAGATGCTCCAAGAATCCTTGGGCAAGTACCTCGATGAGGAGCAACTCGATGTGTTGGGGCAACCCATTCCCGCGCAAGACGAAGCCGACAGCGGCGATTTCGACAAACCCGGGGACTTCGAATTCGCATACGACATCGGTTTGGCCCCCGTTGTCCCCTTGGAATTCGGCAAAAAAGCCACCTTCACCCGCCACAGCATCAAGGTCGACAAGAAGGCCCTCGAAGCAGCGATTGAAGACCACCGCCGCCGCCACGGCACCTTGAGCGACGAGGAAGTTTCTGAAGACAAGGACATGCTGGTCGGCCACATGGCCCAGCTCGACGAGGCGGGAAACGTGCTCGAAGGCGGCATCGCCAACGACGCAAACATCAGCATCGAGCACATCTCCGACAAGAAGACGAAGAAGGCGCTGACCGGTTTGAAGGTGGGGGCGCAGGTGACGGTGGACCCGCATTTGGTGAGCCACGGGCACGATGATTTGGGCAAAATGCTCAACATCACCCACGAGCAAGTCCATGATTTGAAGGGCAACTTCTTGTTCGAAGTCCGCGAAATCAAGCGGATGCACCTCCACGAGAACAACCAAGAATTGTGGGACAAGGTCCTCGGGAAGGACGTGGTGACGGACGTGAAGGGCTTCGAAGAGAAAGTGAAGGAGGAAATTGCGGCCCAATTCGACCGCGATGCGGAATGGGTGTTCCGCCGCCGCTTCGTCACCGACCTCATCGACCACCTCGCCCTGCCGATGCCCGATGACTTCATGAAGCGTTGGATCCAAGTCGCCAACGAGCAGGAAATCACTACCGACCAAATCGAGCAAGAGTACCCCGCCTATGCCGAATCCCTGCGCTGGCAACTCGTTCAATCAGCGGTCATGAAGGCCACCGAAATGCGCGTGGCTCAGGAGGAACTGTTGGACGAAGCGAAGCGCATCATCGGTGCGCAGTACGCACAGTACGGCATGCCGATTGAAGGGGAATACCTCGACACATTCGCCCAAAACGCACTCGCCAACGAAGAGGAGCGCCGCCGGATTGCCGATCTCGTCATCGAGCGGAAAGTGGTGGACGATTTGAAGACCCGCGTGACCATCAAAGAGAAGGCCGTTTCCTTCGATGATTTCGCGAAACTTGCCGCTGAAGTGCGGTAATCGCCGCCATACATACGCCTCAAAAAAGCGCCCTGCTGTTGCGGGGCGCTTTTTCGTTCTTCAATGTGCATCGTTCACAAATTGCAGTCGTGCGTTCACAAAGCTTGTCAGATTGAGGCCAACTTGCATTGTAATTTTATCCCATGACCGATCGCAAAGAATTCCTCAAGTACGCTGTCAAGGACCGCGGATTGAGCAGCCACACCGTAGAAAGCTACATCTCAGCGGCCTATGGCCCCGAGAACATGACCCGCACGGTCATTGAAGAGCGCCCCATGCCGTTCCGCGAAGTGGACGTTTTCTCGCGGTTGATGGTGGATCGCATCATCTTCTTGGGAACGGGCATCGATGACTACGTGGCGAACATCATCCAGGCCCAGTTGCTGTTTTTGGAGTCGACGGACCCCACGAAGGACATTCAGATTTACATCAATTCCCCAGGTGGAGGGGTGTATGCGGGATTGGGCATCTACGACACCATGCAATACATCCGCCCCGATGTTGCGACGATTTGTACGGGCATGGCAGCATCTATGGGTGCGGTATTGCTGTGTGCGGGCGCTGCAGGCAAGCGCACGGCACTCAAGCACAGCCGCGTCATGATCCACCAGCCACTCGGCGGTGCCAGCGGACAAGCTTCGGACATTGAAATCACCGCGCGTGAGATCCAGAAGTTGAAGAAAGAGCTGTACGAAATCATCGCCCAACACAGCGGCAAACCCTACGACGAGGTTTGGGCCGACGCAGATCGTGACCACTGGATGATTGCCGCCGAAGCAAAGGAATACGGCATGATTGACGAAGTGCTCGAACGGAAGTAATTCCGACACCTCGCCTCCATGAGTTCTAAGAAAAACATCACCTGTTCCTTCTGTGGCAGGAGCAAGGAAGAAGTAAGTGTGTTCATCGCGGGCATCACGGGCCACATCTGTGACCTGTGCGTAGCCCAGGCAGAGAACATCATTCAAGAGGAACAGAAGCAACAAGGCAGGACTGGTCTTGCCCAGAACCTGAAGCTCTTGAAGCCTCAGGAAATCAAGGAGCGTTTGGATGAGTACATCATCGGGCAAGAAGATGCCAAGCGCACGGTAAGCGTGGCGGTGTACAACCACTACAAGCGGTTGCTCCACCCTACCCAGGACGCCGATGCGGTGGAAATCGAAAAGTCCAACGTCATCCTGACCGGGGAGACGGGGACGGGGAAGACCTTGATTGCCCGGACCATTGCCCGCATGCTCGACGTCCCCTTCTGCATCGCCGATGCCACCGTGTTGACCGAGGCGGGTTACGTGGGCGAGGACGTGGAATCCGTGCTATCCCGCCTGCTCCAAGCCGCGGATTACGACGTAGAAGCGGCGGAACGAGGGATTGTGTTCATCGACGAGATCGATAAAATTGCACGCAAAAACGACAACCCGAGCATCACACGTGATGTCAGCGGTGAAGGGGTGCAACAGGCGCTGCTGAAGCTCCTCGAAGGAGCTGAGGTTCACGTTCCCCCGCAGGGTGGACGGAAACACCCGGAGCAAAAGCTCGTGAACATCAACACAAAGAACATCCTGTTCATCTGTGGCGGGGCCTTTGCCGGCATTGAGCAAATCATCGAGCGCCGCATCAACCGCTCCGCCATCGGTTACCAGAAAGGTGATGCGCAGCAACACAGCGAGGATTTGCTTTCCTATGTCAGCGCTGCCGACCTGCGGTCCTTCGGATTGATTCCGGAATTGATCGGCCGTTTCCCGGTGCTGACCCACCTGAAGCCCCTCGACGGTTCAGCTTTGCGCAGGATCCTGACCGAGCCGAAGAACGCGCTCATCAAGCAATACGTGCGGCTCTTTGAAATCGACGGAATCGCCCTCAAGTTCCATGCGTCCGGCTTGGACTACATGGTGGAGAAGGCCATCGAGCTCAAATTGGGCGCACGGGGATTGCGGAGCATCTGCGAAGCCATCTTGCGGGACGCCATGTTCGACCTGCCTGGAAGCGATGAGAAAGAACTGCTCGTGACACGGGAGTACGCCGAACAACAATTCAACGGAGACGACGCGCAGAATTTGCGGGTGGCCTGATGTGAACGCCTTGTGCAAAACCCAAGGACCTCGGCGCACAGCGGAGCGCCCCAATGTACCTAATTTCGAGGGTTTCGGCAGAAACTTCGACGACCATGGCACGCGCTTCCACCCCCTTGATGCAGCAATACGACCAAGCCAAACGGCAGCATCCCGATGCCATCTTGCTGTTTCGCGTGGGGGATTTCTACGAAACCTTTGGTGAAGACGCCATCCGGGCTGCGCGGGTCCTCGACATCACCCTGACCAAGCGGGGAAACGGCAGCGCCTCCGAAATTGAACTCGCGGGCTTTCCTCACCACGCACTCGACAACTACCTGCCGAAGCTGGTTCGCGCTGGAAACCGGGTCGCCATTTGCGACCAACTCGAGGACCCGAAGCAAGCAAAAGGACTCGTCAAACGCGGCGTGACGGAGGTGGTCACCCCCGGCGTGACGCTGCATGACGATGTATTGCACTCGAAGGCCAACAACTTCCTGTGTGCCATCCATTGGACGCGCAAGGCCCTGGGCATCGCGTTTTTGGACGTGAGCACGGGGGATTTTCAGGCAGGGCAGGGAGATTTGGACTTCATCGATCGCGTACTGCGGAGTTACGCGCCCTCCGAAATTGTTTACCAACGGGGGCACGAGCAAGACGTGTTCGGGATGGTGAAAACCGATGCCCACCGGAGCCGTTTGGACGATTGGGTGTTCACGGAGGACTTCGCGCGGGAAGCCATCGAAAAGCAGTTTGGTGTGGCTTCGTTGAAGGGTTTCGGACTTGAAGCCACGCCGCTCGCGGCGGTCGCAATCGGGGGCATCTTGCACTATTTGGACACGACGCAGCATGCGCAGCGCAACCACCTGCGTCAAGTGGGGCGGATTGCGGAGGAGGGCGTGCTGTGGATGGACCGTTTCACGCTGCGCAATTTGGAGATCCTGCACCCTGCAGCGCCGGATGGGCGCGCCCTGGTGGATGTGATGGACCAAACCGCATGCCCCATGGGCGCCCGGAAACTCCGCCGTTGGCTCATCATGCCGTCCACCGACACGGCCGTGATCGGGCAGCGCCACGCAGCCGTGGCCGCGTTGCAAGAGGCGGACGGGACCACCGATGCGCTCCGGGCCATCTTGGGGCGGGTGGGCGACATGGAACGGCTGGCTTCCAAGGCCAGTACCGGGCGGATTGCGCCGCGGGAATTGGCGCAGTTGCGGGCGGGGCTTGGGGGCGTGCATGATTTGGCCCAAGCGGTTGAAGGCATGGATGCGCTGCTGCCCTTTCTCGAACAGCTGACCCCTTGCGACGCCTTGCTCGACCGGCTGCGCCGGGAACTGGCGGACGAACCTGCCGCGAGCGTCGCCAAAGGCAACGTCATCCGGGAAGGGGTGTTTCCGGAACTCGACGCATTGCGCAACCTGCGCACGAACGCCCAACAGGCCCTCGACGACATCTGCACGCGGGAGGCCGAGCGCACGGGGATTCCGAGCCTGAAGATTGCCTCGAACAACGTGTTTGGTTACTACCTCGAAGTGCGCAACGCCCACAAGGACAAGGTGCCCGAGGAATGGATTCGCAAGCAGACCCTGACCCAAGCCGAACGCTACATCACCCAAGAATTGAAGGACTTGGAGGAGCGCATCCTCGACGCCCGGGCGCGAGCGGAAGTGATGGAGCAACGGGTGTTTGATGAACTCGTGGCCGCCGCCGCCGGGGAAATTGCCGCCCTCCAAGCGAATGCCGATGTGCTCGGTGCGGTCGATGTGCTGACCGGATTTGCAACGTTGGCCGCGAACCAAGGGTATTGCCGGCCCGTGATGCGCGCCGATTGGGGGGTGCGCATTGAAGGGGGACGTCACCCCGTGATCGAGCAGTCCTTGCCCCCGGGCGAAGCGTACGTGGCCAACGACGTCACCCTCGACCCTGATGCGGAGCAAATCCTCATGATCACCGGCCCCAACATGGCCGGTAAAAGTGCCCTGCTCCGCCAAACCGCCCTCATTGCCCTGCTGGCCCAAGCCGGGAGTTTCGTGCCCGCCGCTGCGGCCGAACTCGGCATTTGCACCCGCATCTTCACGCGGGTCGGGGCCTCGGACAACATTTCGAGCGGCGAATCCACGTTCATGGTGGAAATGAACGAAACCGCCTCGATCCTGAACAACCTATCGGAAAGAAGCCTCGTGCTGCTCGATGAGATCGGACGTGGAACGTCCACTTACGACGGGGTGAGCATCGCTTGGTCCATCGCCGAATACCTGCACGAGCACCGGAAGTTCCGCCCGCTCACCTTGTTTGCTACGCACTACCACGAACTGAACGACATGACGGAGCAGTTCGCGCGCATCCGCAATTTCAACGTGAGCGTCAAGGAAGTGGGCAAGCACATCGTGTTCTTGCGCAAACTCGTGCCGGGAGGGAGCAACCACAGCTTTGGGATCCACGTGGCGCGGCTAGCCGGCATGCCCGCCTCGGTGGTCGGTCGCGCGGAATCGGTGCTCGCCGCGTTGGAGGCGCGGCGGGGCACCGCAGAACCGGAACATGCCGCTGCTGAAAGCGGGCCGAATTGGGAGCCAGCGCCGAAGGTGGAACCGAACATGCAGATGAGTTTCTTCCAATTGGACGACCCGGTGCTTGAGGAAGTGCGCGAACAGATTTTGGGCCTCGACATCGACCACCTGACGCCCGTGGATGCCTTGATGACTTTGCACCAAATCCGCAAAACCGTCAGCGGCAAGTCCACCACCGCCTGAGTTCATTCAGAGCGCCGCGAGCAGCAAGTCGAGATCCTTGTACGGCAGGCCCGCCTCTCGGGCAATTTCCGCATGCGTGATGACCCCGCCGAACAAGTAAATGCCGGAGCGGGCCACGCGGTTCTGCCGGGCAGCTGATTCCACGCCGCCATCATCCCCGAGCTCCAGCAACAACGGCGCAAAAATGTTGCTCAACGCCTTTGAAGCCGTTCGGCTGACCCGTGACGGGATGTTGGGCACGCAGTAATGGATGACATCCAATTCCACGAAGGTGGGCCGCTCGTGGGAAGTGACCCGGCTCGTCTCGAAACACCCGCCGCGATCGATGGTCACGTCCACCACCACCGAACCGCGCCGCATGCCGGCCACCATGGGCTCGGACACAATCAGTGGCGACCGCGGACCGTTGCCGCGCAGGGCGCCGATGGCCACGTCTGCCGTTTTCAAGGCGTCCTGCAACACGGAAGGCTGTATGGTGGAAGTCCAAAGCCGTTGACCGATGGCGTTTTGCAAGCGGATGAGCCGGTGCGGGCTGTTGTCAAACAACTTCACCACCGCCCCCAGGCCGAGCGCGGAACGCGTCGCGAATTCGGCCACCGTCCCCGCTCCGATGATGACCACCTCTGAAGGCCGCACCCCGGAAACGCCGCCGAGCATCGTGCCGCGTCCTTGCGGACCCGCGAGCAGTTCGCCGGCAACGAGCATCGAGGTGTTGCCCGCGATTTCGCCCATGGCACGAACGAGTGGGAAGATGCCGTTGTCGTTTTGGATGAAATCCCAGGCGATGGCGGTGATGCGTTTGGCCATCAACGCCTCAAGCAGCCCTTCCTGTTGCACGCTCCATTGCAAAGCGCTGATCAAAATCGAGCGCTGGTTCAGCAATTCGACCTCTTCGAGCGAAGGCGGCTCCACCTTCACCACGAGGCCGGCTTGGAAGGCTTGACGGCGGTCGTAGACGATGCGGGCGCCTGCTTCACTGTAATCTGAATCCGTGTAGTGCGCCTCCTTCCCGGCGCCTGTTTCAACGAGGACCTGGTGGCCGCGGGCCACGAGCAAGGCCACGGCCTCGGGAACGAGGGCGACCCGCTTCTCTTGGATGCTATCCTCTTTCGGGATGCCGATAACGAGTTCCTTGCCCTTCCGTCCTGACTTGAGCAGGGCTTCCTGGGGCAGCAGCGCTGCTTCCCGTGCGAGGGATTCTATGCCTGTGCGTTGACCTTCCATGCGCAGCCGAAATTAGGAAAGTTCACGGACGGGTCGGCACCGGAGCTTCTAAAGTGACTTGGCGGGCGGATCCAACCCATGACATCCGAAGCATCCAGCTGTCCTCTGGCATCAGGGACGGGGCGCGCTCGGGCCATTCGACGAGGTTCAATTTGGGCTGAAGAAAACTGTCCTCCACCCCGGCATCCCACGCTTCCTCCTCTGATTGCAACCGGTACAAGTCCCAATGGGCCACCTCCGAACGGCCCGGACGAGGATAATGGTGCACCAAGCCGAAGGTCGGACTTGCCCCCTGCCCTTTGATGCCCCACGCCGCGCACAGGGCATTTACCCAAGTCGTTTTGCCAATTCCCATCGGGCCGTGCAAGGCCACCACCCCGGTCTCCGGCAACCGCGCCGCGACCGCTTCAACACACGCTTGCAACATCGCCAAATCCGTCAATTCTGCGGACCAAATCACTTGCCGTTCCATGTTCAACGCGGATCGAGTTCAACCCAAGGAATGATGACCTCGTCCATGGAGATGCCGCCGTGCTGGAAGGTCTCCTTGAAACGACGCACGTGCTCACTTTGGTTGTTCGGGTAGACGAAGAAATCGTGGCCTTTGGCGAAGATGTAGGAGTCGGCCAAATTCCGTCTTGGCAGCCCAAACGCTTCCGGATCCCGCACCTCAAACACTTCCTTGGCGTCGTAGCCCAGGTTCTTCCCCACCTTGTATCGCGGGTTGGTGTTTGTGTCGCGCTCGCCGCGGACCACCACGTGGTTCGACACGCGCACCGTACCGTGGTCGGTGGTGACGATGACGCGGGCGCCCGTCTCGGCCATGCGGTCCATCGCCTCACGCAAGGTGCTGTTCTTGAACCACGAAGCCGTCAGTGAACGGTAGCCCGCCTCGCCTTCGGTGAGCTGCTTGATGACGTCGCTGTCGGTGCGCGCGTGGGAAAGTTGATCGACGAAATTGTACACCACTGCCGTGATGCCGTTTTCGCGGGTGGCGTGGAACTGATCGACGAACTTCCGGCCATGCTCGTGCCGGATGACCTTGTGGTAGCCGGAGCGGCCGCGGTAATCGAGCCGTTTCAGCAAAGATTGAAAGAGCTCTTGCTCGTGGTTGTTCTTGCCGCCTTCGTCCCGCTCATCCTTCCACCACTGCGGATGGACGCGCGCAATTTCGGCGGGATTGAGGCCGGCGAACAGGGCGTTTCGCGCGTATTGGGTGGCGGTGGGGAGGATGGAGAAATACGGGGATTTGGCCTTGACGCGCCATTTGTCCTGCAGCATGGGCTCGATCAAATCCCATTGATCCAACCGCAAATTGTCGATGACAATCAGGTACACCGGCCGGTCACCCACCTCATGCCAAACCTGTGGCAACCGCTCCGGCAGAATGCGGTGCGAAAGCAAGGGTACGCCTTCGCCTGGCCCCGCCATCCACTCTTCGATGTTCCGCTCATAAAACTTGGTGAACTCCTGATCGACTTGGGCGTACAGGGCATCGAGCATGTCGAGCATGCCGGTATCTTGCACCTCTGTCAATTTCAGTTGAAACTGAACCAACTGGCGGTAAATGCCCACCCACTCTTCTGCGTCCAACCGCCCCATCATCTGCATGGTAATCTCGCGGTATGCCCGTTGAAAATCTTGCAACAACTGCTCGCTCTGCAGCCGGTTCACGTGCAGGAAACGCTTCAGCACCGCCAGCAATTGCTGGGGAATGACCGGCTTGATAAGGTAATCGCTGATGCTCGCCCCGTAAGCCTCGTCCATGGTGTGTTCCTCCTCGTTTTTCGTGATCATCACCACGGGCAGGTGCGGCCGCAGCGCTTGGATGCGCCGGAGGGTCTCGATCCCACCAATCCCCGGCATGTTTTCATCCAAGAAGACCAAATCAAACACCCCTTCACCGAGCTTTTCCACCGCCTCGAGTCCGTTGTTCACCGAAACCACTTCATACCCGTTCTTCTCGAGCAGCATGATGTGCGGTTGCAGCAAATCAATCTCATCATCGGCCCATAAAATCTGTGGTTTGCGGTGTGTGGTCATCGTTCAGTTCATTTTGAAATGGAAACCCTTGACGCGGGTAAAGTGTGGTGCAGCGTTCATCAATCGGTCGCCGTTCCGGGCATCCTGCGACTTAACTTGCACGAAGAAACGACAACCGGACGCAATTCTTGCCCTATCCCCCCATGGCACCTTCCAACAAACGCAAAATATTGAACGATCCGGTGTATGGGTTCATCTCCTTGCGGCATGGCCTGACCTTGGATTTGATGGACCATCCGTACATGCAACGGCTGCGCCGCATCTCCCAGCTCGGACTCTCCCACCTCGTCTATCCCGGAGCGGTGCACAACCGGTTCCACCATGCGGTCGGAGCGATGTACTTGATGCAAGAAGCCATCGACACGTTGCGGGAAAAGGACATCGACATCACGGAAGCCGAAGCGGAGGGCGCTTGTGCTGCGATTTTGTTGCACGACATCGGGCACGGGCCGTTTTCGCATGCGCTCGAGCACAGTTTGGTGGGCGGGGTGCACCACGAGGATCTGTCGGTGCTGATGATGAATCGGATGAACGAGGAGCTGAATGGGGCTTTGGATTTGGCCATTGACATCTTCAACGACCACCACCCGAAGG
>JALQTD010000065.1 GCA_023264155.1 Flavobacteriales bacterium
CGGCCCGGAACTGCTGAATGATTTCATCCTTGAGCGCTTCGTTCGTCACCCCCTCAGCCGCTTTGACGAGGATGGAACCGCCGGCCCGATCCACGTCCGAAATGCGGCGCGTGAAAGCCACGGGCAACATGATGACCCGGTCCATGCCGTCGCTGATGATGGAAGCCCCTTCCTTTTCGAAGACCCCGATGACCTCGAGTTTGAGCCCTTTGATAGTGAACTCCTTGCCCACCACGTCTTGGCGTCCCCAAAGCCCGGCGGCGATTTCCGCTCCGATGAGGGCGAGCGGGCGTCCGGCACGGCCTTCGGTCTCGGTGAAGAACCGGCCATCCGCGATTTTCAAGGAAATGACCTCGGGGTAGGTGTGGGTCACCGAAGTGACGCGGGCGCCTTCGAACCGGCTGTTGCCGGCCTCGGGGGACGTGCGGTCATTTGCTTGGTAGGTGATGGCTTGGGCGAGGGTCAACCGCTCGGCCAAGGCTTCCATGTCGCGCTCCGTGGGTTCGCGGCGTTGCACGTATTTCCACCACGGGTAGTCCTCGCCGCCGGACGCCCACGGCCATTTTTGGACAAACAACACGTCCTCGTCCAACATGTTGAACGTGTCCTTCAAATTGTCCTCGAGGGAATCGACCACGGTAAACACGGCCGAAATCATGAAGATGCCGACCATCACCCCCAGCAGCGACAGGAAGGTGCGCAATTTGTTGGCCCAAATCGCCCACCAAGCGAACAAGAAACTCTCCCGAAGCAGGCGCATCCAAAGCATGCCCAAAGCTACACGTTTCCCTTCGGCTGCGTAAAGGAAAATCGTAGATTTGCGCGCTCAAATCCCCTCCCCATGTCCGAAGTTCGCATCCAATCGGCCCTGATTTCTGTTTTTAACAAAGAAGGCCTCGCCCCCATCGTTGCTGAAATGCAGCGGTTGGGCGTGACCATTTACTCCACAGGTGGCACGCAAGCGGCCATCGAAGCCATGGGGGCCGAGGTGGTGCCCGTCGAGTCGCTGACGGACTACCCCTCCATCCTCGGCGGACGGGTGAAAACCTTGCACCCGAAGGTGTTCGGGGGCATCCTCGGGCGGCGGGGGCTCGCCAGCGACCAGGAAGAAATGCAGCAATACGGATTGCCGAACATGGACTGCGTCATCGTCGACCTGTACCCGTTTGAAGAAACGCTCGCTTCCGGGGCGGATCGCGCGGCCATCGTGGAGAAAATTGACATCGGCGGGATTGCCCTCATCCGAGCGGCGGCGAAGAACCACCAAGATGTGGTGGTCGTGCCGAGCCAAGCGCAATATGCCGACCTGCTCCAGGTGCTGCAGGAGCGCGATGGGGTCAGTGCGCTCGCGGATCGGAAGCGGTTCGCGGCTCACGGGTTCCGGGTGAGTTCGCACTACGACACCCGGATCCATGCGTGGATGGCCGAAGATGCGGGGTTGGACGCGCTGGACGCCTTGAACGTGAGCGAGTTGAAAGGCCAAACCCTGCGCTACGGGGAAAACCCGCACCAACCCGGCCGATTCTACGGTGACCTCGACGCCCTGTTCGACCAGCTGCACGGAAAAGCCCTTTCGTACAACAACCTCCTCGACGTGGATGCCGCCGTGCAGCTGATGCGGGAATTCGAAGGGGATGCCCCGACATTCGCCATCCTGAAGCACAACAACGCGTGCGGCCTCGCCACCCGGCCCACGATGGAGGAAGCGTACCGGACGGCGCTGGCGTCGGACCCGGTTTCGGCCTTCGGTGGCATCCTCATTGCCAACGGCCCCATCGACGAAGCGACCGCTGCCGCCATGGCGGACCTGTTTTCGGAAGTCGTGATTGCGCCGGAATTCTCCGAAGCGGCTTTGGCCTTTCTGCAGCAGAAAAAGAACCGCATCTTGCTGCGCATCAAGCCGACCGCGATGCCGCAACATTCGGTGCGCACCGCCCTGAACGGTTTTTTGGTTCAGGCCGTGGATGCAGCCACGGAGGGCGAGGGGGACTTGCGGTGTGTCACCAAGCGGGAAGCGAGCGCGGAGGAAGTGCGGGATTTGGTCTTCGCTATGAAAGTTGCCAAGCACACCAAATCCAACACCATCGTCTTCGCCAAAAACGGGGCGCTGGTCGCCAGCGGAACCGGGCAAACCTCACGCGTCGACGCCCTGAAGCAAGCGGTGGTGAAGGCGGGAGCTTTCGGGCTGTCGCTCGAGGGAGCGGTGATGGCTTCGGATGCGTTTTTCCCGTTCCCCGATTGCGTGGAGTTGGCGGACGAGGCGGGCATTACGGCGGTGATTCAACCGGGCGGGTCGATCAAGGATCAGTTGAGCATCGACTACTGCGATGGGCACGATTTGGCCATGTACATGACCGGCGTGCGGCACTTCAAACACTGAGGGCAATACCGCGCGCAATTGTGCGTTCCCGAGGCGGCTTCAAGTCGTTCGAAACGAATCGGTCGCAGACCGGTCGCTCGCACTATCTTTGGCCCGACCGCAAGCCTGATTCGCACACCCGACTGACACCGCAATGGGACTGTTCAACATCTTCATCCAAGAGATCGCCATCGACCTTGGCACCGCCAACACCATCATCTACCACCAAGACCAAGTGGTGGTGGACGAACCGTCCATCGTAGCCAAAGACCGCACCACGAACAAGACCGTGGCCATCGGGCGGAAGGCGCAACAGATGCACGGCAAAACGCACCGCAACATCGAGACCATCCGGCCGCTGAAGGACGGGGTGATTGCGGATTTCCAAGCGGCTGAAGAGATGATCAAGGGCATGATCAAGATGATGAGCCCGCGGCGCCGGTGGTTCAACCCTTCCCTGCGCATGGTCATCTGCATTCCCTCGGGCATCACCGAAGTGGAGAAGCGGGCGGTCAAGGACAGCGCGGAGCATGCGGGCGGCAAAGACGTTTACCTCATCCACGAACCCATGGCCGCGGCCATCGGCATCGGCATCGATGTGGAAGAGCCGATGGGCAACATGATCATCGACATCGGAGGGGGCACCTCGGAAATTGCGGTCATCGCACTGGGCGGCATCGTAACGGATAAAAACATCCGGGTGGCCGGGGACGAGTTCACCGCCGACATCGAAGAATACATGCGCCGCCAACACAACATCCTCATCGGGGAACGCACCGCGGAGCAGATTAAAATCGAAGTGGGGTCGGCAACGAAAGAGCTGGACAATCCGCCCGAGGATTACGCCGTGCGGGGGCGGGATTTGATGACGGGGATTCCGAAGGAGATTTTGGTCTCCTACAGCGAAATCGCCGACGCCCTCGACAAGAGCATCAGCAAGATCGAGGAGGCCATCCACAGCGCCCTCGAACAAACCCCGCCCGAATTGTCCGCCGACATCTACCGGACGGGCATCTACCTCGCAGGGGGCGGGGCCTTGTTGCGCGGGTTGGACAAGCGGATCAAGCAGAAGACCCGCCTGCCCGTTCACATCGCCGACGATCCGCTGCACGCCGTGGCGAAAGGAACGGCGATTGCTCTGAAGAACACCGAGCGATTCACGTTCTTGATGCGCGATTAATTCTGACGCCGCGGCATGCGCAACCTTTGGCAACTGCTCGTACGGAACCACGTGTTCATCTTGTTTCTCGTGCTGCAGGCCTTCGCGTTGGCGTGGGTCACGCGGTCACACGGCCACCCGCGTGGGATGTGGGTCCGTTGGAGTTTGGGCTGGACGGGGGCGTGGAATGCCCAGTTGACGGAATGGGCGCGCCTCGGGCAATTGGAAGCAGACAACGTGCGGCTTGCGCAAGAAAATGCGGAGTTGCGCGCGCAGTTGATGCACGAAGATGCGCACGGACACGCTGCGGAAGTGGTCCAAATCTCATGGCACCGCGCCGCGAACTCCTTCATCGTCAACCGCGGAGCTTCCGATAGCATCGCCCCGGGCCAAGCCGTGGTCTGCGCGGCGGGGGCCCTCGGCCGGGTAGTCGAAGTGCACGACCGCTACGCCCTCGGGCTGCCGTTGCTGCACACCGAGCTGGAATGGAGCGGCCGCATCGGCAAGGACGGCGTCATCGGACGGGTGGTTTGGGACGGCGACGCGGCTGATGTCGGACGCATGCTGGACATCGCTCGGAGCGCTCAAATCGCGGTGGGCGACACGGTTTTCACCACCGGTTACCAAGGGATTTTCCCAGCCGACATCCCGATGGGCTATGTGCAGCGGGTTACGCAAAATCCCTCCGACGAGTTCCTGACCGTGCACCTCCGCTGGGCGGTGGATTTCCGATCCATCCGGTACGTGGAAATCCTGGCCGTACCCGCGATGCCCGCGTTCACCCCTTCAACGAGCGACGTCTAATGGAAGGCACGCTCCGCACTTTGCTCCGGTTTTTGCTCGCTTGGTTGGCCCAAACCTTCGTGTTCCATCACCTCGTTCTGCTCGACGGTTGGATCACTCCGTTGTTTTCCCTGTACGCCTTGGTACTGCTGCCCTTGCGCTGGCGGCCGATTGCGTACTTGCTCATCGGTGGGGCGATGGGCGTGCTGACGGACTTGTCCACCTTCGGAGGAGGGCTGTTCACCGCCGCGGGGTTGATGAGCGGGCTGCTGCAGCCGTGGATTGCTCGGTTGTTGGCGCCCCGGGAGGGCTATGAGGCGGATGCCACGCCGGATGCTGGGGCCCTGGGCTGGGGCTGGATGTTGGCCTACACGTTCCTGGTGGTTTGGGCGCACGCGCTGTGGCTCTTCTTGGTGGAAGCTGGGCGTTGGGATTTGATTCCGAAAGCTTTAGGCCAATCCGCCTCCTCAGCCGCCCTCACCACCGTCCTCATCCTCGGCGTGCGCTCGCTGTTCAACCAGAACAGAAGTCAGCGATGAATTACAAGGGGCGGATGTGGGTGATCGGGGGGCTCTTCGGCTTCATCGCGTTGGTGTTCGTCGGGCGGCTCGCGCAGTTGCAGCTCGGCAGCGAAGAGTGGACGGAGTACGCCGCTCGGCTCACCGAGTCCCGCGAAACCCTCGACGCTGCGCGTGGATTGATGTACGATCGCCACGGGAAGTTGCTGGTGACCAACCGGGCGAGCTACGACATCCTGTACACGCCCCGGGCGGCCCGGCAGGGCATGGACACCGCGGCCTTTGCGGCGCTGCTCGGCTGGGAACGCAGCGCCCTCGAAGCCGCATTCGCCAAAGCCGACGCGTATGCGAGTTACCGCCCCTCGGTGATCGTTCGCCAACTCCCCGCAGACGAGTACGCTCGGATTTCAGGCGAGCTTTGGCGGTTTCCCGGCGTGAAAGCCCGGACGCGCGCAATCCGTTCCAACACCGCTGGCCTCGCGGCGCAGCTGGTGGGCTCGTTCGCCGAAACGAGCGCGGCGGATTTGGAGGCCGACCCCTTCTATCGGCTCGGCGATTACAAGGGCAAATCCGGGCTCGAAGCCCTGTACGAGCGCGAACTCCGCGGTAAAAAAGGCACGCGTTATCACCTCGTGGACGTCCGGAACAACTACCAAGTCCCGCTCGACGGGGGGCGGCGCGATTCGCTGGCGGTGCCGGGGGCGGATTTGACCTTGACCCTCGACAAGGAGCTGCAAGCGTACGCCGAGCGGCTGATGCAGGGCAAACGCGGGAGCATCGTCGCCCTCGAACCGGCCACGGGCGAGGTGCTTGCTTTGGTCAGCGCACCCAGCTACCACCCGGACCTGCTGCTCGGCCCCAAGCGCGGCGCCAACTACGACAGCCTGCTCAACAACCCCGCAAAACCCCTGTTCAACCGGGCAGTGCGCGCCTCCTACCGGCCCGGATCCATTTTCAAGATGGTGCAAGGGCTCATCGCCCTCGACGAGGGGGTCATCCAAACCAGCACCCGCATTCCATGCGACCGCAGCATCATCGGGTGCCACGGCCCCCACAGTTACGACAACTTGACCGAGGCCATCGTGCATTCGTGCAACCCCTATTTCCACGAGGTGATGCGGCGGATGGTGCAAGGCCGCCGGGCAAGCAGCATTTTTGACGATGCCGCGCTCGGGCTCGGGCATTGGACGGAACGGATCCAGCGGTTCGGGTTCGGAACGGACTTGGGCGGTCAGTTGCCGGGCATCCGCAAAGGCCTCGTGCCCGACACCACCCTGTACGACAAGTTTTACGGGCGGCGGAGTTGGGCGTACTCGACCATTTATTCCATTGCCATCGGCGAGGGGGAATTGCTCACCACCCCCTTGCAGATCGCGAACCTGGCGGCGATCATCGCGAACCGCGGGTGGTACCGAACCCCGCACGCGGTGCGCGACGTGGGCGGAAAGGGCAAACCGGCGGGCGTGGACTCGCTCGTGCAAACCGGGGTCGAACCGGAACGCTTCGACCCGGTCATCGCCGCCATGCAGCAGGTCGTGGAAGGGGCGGGCGGCACGGGCTGGCGGGCCCGCATCCCCGGCATCACCGTCTGCGGCAAGACCGGCACCGTCCAAAACCACGAAGCCCTCGAGCACAGCGTCTTCATGGCGTTCGCGCCCCGGGACACCCCCGAAATCGCCGTCAGTGTGTACGTCGAGAACGCGGGGTCTGGCGGATCCTGGGCCGCCCCCATTGCCGCCCTCCTCATCGAGCACTACCTCGCCGACAGCTTGTCCAACCCGGAACGTGAAGCCCGCATCCTCGCGGCCCGCGATCCCTTTCCTGAAGCACCATGAGCCGCCGCGAGAACATCCGGTCGCGCCTCGATTGGGTGACCATCGGCCTGGTGCTGTTGCTCGCCGTGCTCGGCTGGCTGAACATCGGCAGCGCAACCAGCGGAGGCGAGGCCGTGGATTGGCTGACGCTCGAAGGGAAGCACGGCAAGCAACTGCTGTGGATAGCGGTGTGCGCGGTTTTGGCGTTTCTGGTCCTCAACATCGAAGGGGAATTTTTCATCCGCACCTCCATCCTGAGTTACCTGGGCATGCTGGTGGTGCTCGTGGCCGTGCTGGCCGTGGGCAAGGTGATCGGCGGCGCGCGTTCGTGGTTCGCCTTCGGGAGCTTCAGCCTGCAGCCGTCTGAGTTTGCCAAATCCACCACCGCCCTCATGCTCGCCTACCTCCTGAGCCGGGGGGACGGGAAGCTGCGCAGTTTCAAGACCCGCCTGCAAGCCATTGCCGTCGTGGGCATTCCGGCCGGCCTCATCCTGCTCCAGCCCGACGCCGGCACCGTCCTGGTCTTCGGGGGCTTTGTGTTCGCCCTCTACCGGGAGGGGCTGAGCGGCAACGTGCTCGTCGTGGCCTTTGCGGCGCTGGTGGTGGCGGTGGCGACGATTTTGACCGGGGCGGCCGTGGTGCAGTACCCGGTCATCGGGGCGGCGACCGGGGTGTACTTCCTGTGGGCGGTGCTCGTGGGGGGGGGCGGAGCCGTGATTTGGTTCATCATCCAATCCAGCCTGCCGCGCCAGCGCAAACGCATCCGCCAGTGGAGCCTCCTCGCCCTCATCGGCGCGCTCGGCTTCAGCATCGCGCTGCACACCGGGATGGAAAAAGTGCTCGCGCCCCACCAGCGCGACCGCATCCACGTGCTGTTCGGCATCGACGTCGGCAACCCGGACGCCGACTACAACATCCGCCACGCGAAGACGGCCATCGGCTCCGGCGGACTCACGGGCAAAGGCTTCCTCAACGGTCCCATGACGGCCTACGCCTTCGTTCCCGAACAGGAAACGGATTTCATCTTCTGCACCGTCGGAGAAGAGTGGGGCTTCCTCGGGTCGGGCGCCGTCATCCTGCTCTACCTGCTCCTGCTGTGGCGCCTGATCTTTCTCGCCGAGCGGCAGCGATCGCACTTCACGCGGGTGTACGGATATGGCGTGGCGAGCGTGCTGTTCATGCACGTCCTGATCAACGTGGGCATGGTGCTCGGACTCGCCCCCGTCATCGGCATCCCCCTCCCCTTTTTCAGTTACGGTGGCTCGTCGCTGATGGGCTTCAGCGTCCTGATTTTCATCTTGCTGCGGCTTGACGCTGAACGCTTTACGGTTTTGCGTTGATTTTTTTGGTGGGCCAAATCTTGCATCCCATCTACCCTTCTCCTACCTTTGTCGCATGATTTCGACCCAAGCATGTTGCTGTATGTGTTGTATGCCGGCCCCTGTGGGACTGGACTGCAATGCGTCGTGCGATGTGCTCATGAACGGTTAATCCCGGACTGAAATCATCCCTTCGAAAGCTCCAGGCCCCACGCAAGTGCGGGCCTTTTTTGTTGCCCAAAATTTCACCCCTTCCCTCGACTTCCAACCCCATGACTTCCCATCCGATGACCTCCCTCCCCATGACTGCATCCCCCGCCACCCGGCTGCAACACCTCCGCCCGCACGTGGGCTCCACGCCGCTCGTTCGGTTGCGCGCCCTCGAGCCCCGGCCGGGGGTCGAAATCCACGCCAAGCTCGAATGGCAGCAGCTCGGCGGCAGCGTCAAAGCGCGCGCCGCGCATGCCATCCTCACGAAAGTCGCCCCGCACTTGGGCGGGCGGCGCGTCCTCGACGCCACCAGCGGCAACACGGGCATCGCATACGCCACGTTTTGCGCCGCCGCCGGCATCCCCCTCACGTTGTGCATGCCGGAAAATGCCTCGCCCGAACGCAAGCGCATCCTGCAGTGGCTCGGCGCCGAACTGCACCTGACCAGCCCCTTCGAAGCCACCGAGGGCGCCCAAGACGCCGCCCGGCAACTCGTGGCCGCGGATCCGGGGCGCTATGCGTACGTCGACCAGTACAACAACGACGCGAACTGGCGGGCGCATGTGGAGTCGACCGCTCCGGAGATTTGGGCCCAAACCGCCGGCCGGATCACCCACTTCGTCGCCGGGCTGGGCACGACGGGGACGTTCACCGGCACCTCCCGCGGGCTCCGGACCCACGGCCAGGTGACGTGCGTGGCCTTGCAACCCGAAACCGCCCTCCACGGGCTCGAAGGATGGAAGCACCTCGAAACCGCGCGGGTGCCGGGCATTTACGATGACTCCGTGGCCGATGCCGTGGCCTCCGTCTCTACGGAAGCGGCATACGCAATGATGCAACGAGCGGCCCGCGAAACCGGACTCCTGCTCTCCCCTTCTGCTGCGGCCAATGTGGCCGGGGCGGTCGCCGTCGCGGAGGAGTTGGAATCGGGGGTGGTCGTTACCGTGTTGGCCGACGATGCGAGCAAGTACCACGATACCCTCACCCGGCTGTCATGAAGGCGCGACTGAACTTCGAGCCGGCGGCGTGGGACGTGGTGCGGGCGGACGCGGAACGGGCGTTTCCGAATGAGTGCTGTGGGTTTTTGTTTGGCCTGGAAGATGCGCAAGGCCGGCACCTCACCGAGGCGCTCCCCGTCGACAATGCCCAAACCGGCGACCAGCGGCGGCGATTCGCCATCACCGAGCGCGATTACCTGCGCGCTGAACGGCATGCCCTTGCCAGCGGCTTGCAGCTGCTCGGCATCTACCACAGCCACCCGCGGCACCCCGCCGTCCCGAGCATCCACGACCTGCGCGTGGCCCTGCCCTACTTCTCCTACCTCATCGCTTCGGTGTATCCCGAGGGCGTGCACCATGCGCGCTCCTGGCAACTGAGCGATTCCGGGCGATTCTTCGAGGAAGAGCCCCTGTTCGTGCAGCGCGAAGGCGCCGCTGTTTCCCCTCGTTTATCCATCACAAATCCATGATCCCATGGCCCAACTCATCATCCCTACCCCGCTCCGCAAGTTCACCGCTGGAGCCGCTACGTTCACCGCTGACGCGCCCCATGTGGGCGGTGTCTTGAACGCCCTCGCCGAAGCCCACCCCGGCTTGCAACCCCACCTTTTCGATGCCGATGGCTCGCTTCGGCACTTCATCCGCGTGTACGTCGGCGACGAGGACATCGAAGCGCTCGACGGCGTGAACACCCCCGTCGCCGCAGGAACCGACATCAGCATCATCCCCGCCATCGCCGGGGGAATCTCCCATCGGCCATGACGTTCTCGAAAGCTGAACTCGAACGGTACAGCCGCCACCTCATCATCCCCGAGTTCAACCTGGCGGGGCAAGAGCGGCTGAAAAACGGTTCCGTACTCGTCATCGGATCTGGAGGGCTGGGCAGTCCGCTCCTGCTGTATTTGGCTGCAGCAGGCGTCGGCCGCATCGGCATCGTAGACTACGATGTGGTCGACGACACCAACCTGCAGCGGCAGGTGCTCTTTACTACGGCCGACGTCGGCACGCCCAAAGCCGTGGCGGCGGCCAAGCGGTTACGGGCCTTGAACCCGCACATCCGGGTCGAAGTGCACAACACGCTTTTCACCCGGGAAAACGCCCGGGAGCTCGTGCGCGACTACGATGTCGTGGCGGATGGTACGGACAATTTCCCAACGCGCTACCTCGTGAACGACGCCTGCGTCTTGGAAGGCAAGGTCAACGTGTACGCCTCGATCTACCGGTTTGAAGGGCAGTGCTCGGTGTTCAATGCGCCCGTCGAGGGGGGCGAGAAAGGCCCCAACTACCGCGACCTCTTCCCCGCTCCCCCGCCCCCGGGCCTCGTGCCTTCGTGCGCGGAAGGCGGGGTGATCGGCGTGCTGCCCGGCATCCTCGGTTCGCTGCAGGCCCTCGAGGTGATCAAGGTGCTGAGCGGCGTGGGCGAGCCCTTGGTGGGCCGGCTGTTCTTGTTCGATGCCACCACCTTCACCACCCGCACGGTGAAGTTGCGCAAGCACCCGGGCAACCCCTTGACCGGCGACCAACCGACCCAAACCGACCTCATCCACTACGAGGAATTCTGCGGCCTGACCGCGGCCACGCCGTCGGAACCCGCGGTGCG
The DNA here is from genome assembly GCA_023264155.1 of Flavobacteriales bacterium. Taxonomy (GTDB): domain Bacteria; phylum Bacteroidota; class Bacteroidia; order Flavobacteriales_D; family Sanyastnellaceae; genus JALQTD01. Next base: position 10,761 of record JALQTD010000065.1, read on the forward strand.
CAGCATCTCCCCCGAGGCGCTGCACCGGTGGCAAACCGAAGGGCGGGACCACGTGGTCATCGACGTGCGAGAACCCTACGAGTACGGCATCGCCCACCTCGGCGGGGAACTCATTCCGCTGGACAGCGTAGCGGAAAGCACCGACCGCATTCCCCGCGACCGGCCCGTTGTGGTCCACTGCCGGTCCGGGGTGCGCAGCGCGCGGGCCATCCGCC
>JALQTD010000066.1 GCA_023264155.1 Flavobacteriales bacterium
CTCGCCGCCCTCCTCCTCGAGGACGCGGTCGACGGCCAGGACTCGACCGCCTTCACCGACATGAACTTCCCAGCGCTGCTGCCGCACACCGGCTCCGAGGACACCCTCCAGGTGCCGCGGTTTCCCGCTGCGTATCCGTGGGACGTGGACCAGGACGGCGTGACGGACCTCGTGGTTTCGCCGAACACCCACATCGAGACGGACGACGATGCGTGCGTGCACGTTTGGCGGAATGCGGGGACCGAGGTGGCGCCGGTGTGGGAGTGGGTCACGGACCGGTTTGTGCAGGAGGACATGCTGGACGTCGGGCGGGGAGCCGCGCCGGTGCTGGTGGACTTGGATGGTGATGGGTTGCTGGATTTGGCCTTGGCGAACAAGGAGCGCTATGAGGGGGTGGCCCAAACCCCGACCGCGCTGGCCCTTTTCCGGAACACCGGCAGCCCCACCGCGCCTGCCTTCACCCGCGTCACGGAGAGCGCCATCGACTTCGGTGCGAACGGCATCGAGAGCGCGTACCCCGCCTTCGGCGACCTCGACGGCGACGGCGACCTCGACCTGGTCGTCGGGAACGGCTCGGCATCCTCCACCAGTATGAGAACACGGCGGGGGCCGGGGCGTGGCCGGAATTCGCCTTGGAAACCCTCGCGGTTGTGGATGCCGAGGGCGCCCCCATCGACGTCGGGCAATTCGCGGCCCCGCAACTCGTCGACCTCGACGCGGACGGCGCACTGGACTTGCTCGTCGGCCACAAAAACGGCACGCTCAAGGCCTTCCTCAGCTGCCCCGAAGGCTGGTGCGCCCAGGGCGACTGGGCCGGCATCGTGGTGGACAACACACTGGGCATCAACGGGTACAGCATCCCCGCGCTGGTGGCCGTTGAGGGCGCGTTGCACGCCTATGTCGGCAACGAGACCGGGCGGGTGCAGTACTTCGGGGAGGTGGATGCCGGGAACTGGGCGGCGGAATTGCCGGAGGTGGACAACAGCGCCGGGGACTTTGCGCCCGGGTTGCGGGCGGCGCCTGCCCTCGGCGACCTGAACGGCGACGGCCTGCCCGAACTGCTCATCGGCATCCAAAACGGCGGGGTGCGGATGTACGCCAGCGGCCCGATGGGCGTCGGCTCGACCCCGGCTGTGGCGATGAAGATGGCGCTCTACCCCAACCCCGGCTCGGCGTCCGCCCTGCACCACCTCGACGGCCGGGGGCCGGCGGGCACCATCGAAGTCCTGGCGTTGGGTGGGCAGGAATTGGCCCGGTGGCAGGTGGTGGCGGGCTGGTCCGCGGAAGCGCTGCCAGTCCTGGCGCCCGGAGCCTACCTCGTGCGCTTCGTTCCGCAACAAAAAACGGGAGCCGATGAGTCGGCCCCCGTTTCCTTCCGCTGGTTCGTCCAGCGTTGATTATGCCTTCTCGGCGTTCATGCGGTCGAGCACGTCGGCCACGGAACGCACGGCCGCTTCGCTCTGGGCGAGCAAGGCCTTTTCGTCTTCGTTGAGGTCGAGCTCGATGATCTCCTCGACCCCGTTCTTGCCCAATTTCACTGGAGCGCCGATGTAGAGGTCGTTGATGCCGTACTCGCCGGTCAGCCAGACACAGGCGGGGAAGATGCGCTTCTGATCGCGCACGATGGCTTCCACCATTTGGGCTGCAGCAGCACCCGGCGCATACCAAGCCGACGTGCCGAGCAAGTTCACAATCTCACCTCCGCCCTTCTGCGTGCGCGCGATGATCGCGTCCAACTCCTCCTTGCCGATGAGCTCGGTGACGGGAATGCCGCCCACCGTCGTGTAGCGGGGAAGCGGCACCATCGTGTCGCCGTGGCCGCCCATGAGCACCGCTTGGATGTCCTTCGGGCTGACGTCCAATGCCTCCGCGAGGAAGGCGCGGTAACGGGCGGTGTCGAGGATGCCGGCCATGCCGACCACGCGCTTCGAATCGATGCCCGCTGACAAGTAAGCGCAGTAGGTCATCACATCGAGCGGGTTCGACACCACCACGATGATGGCTTCGGGGCTGTGCTCCATGATTTGCTCGGTCACGCTGCGGACGATGCCCGCGTTCGTGGCGATCAAGTCGTCGCGGCTCATGCCGGGCTTCCGGGGCAATCCGCTGGTGATCACGACCACGTCCGATCCGGCCGTGCGCGAGTAATCGTTCGTCACCCCGACGGTGCGGGTGTCATAGAGGTTGATGGGAGCCGTTTCCCAAATGTCCAACGCCTTGCCTTCAGCAAAGCCGTCTTTGATGTCCAACAAAACGACTTCATTGGCGACCTCGCGCGTAGCCAACACATTGGCACACGTGGCCCCCACATTTCCAGCGCCTACTACGGTAACTTTCATGGAGTTGAGTTAAGTGATCAGAATTGCGGTGCAAAACTACGACACGGCAGGGGGACGGCAGGTGGCTTGTCCCCGGACTTGTGCATAAAAAAGGACAAAACCGCGTTGAACAGGTGCCCCTGCGCCCTCAGAACCTGCCTTGCATCCCTTAATTTCGTCCCATGCGTAGAATTGGATTTCAATGCGCTCGCGCTTTTGCTGTGCTTTGTGCGGCGGGGCCGAGCTGGGGCTGGGCGCAGCCGGATGCCGCCACGCTGGCGAAATGGCCCGAGGGCGAGGCGGGGGTGGATTACAATGTGGTCGATGGGAACGGGGATCGGCACGGGGAGTGGATCCGGGTTTGGCCTGATGGGACCTTGTATTACGAAGGCCAATTCGACCACGGCACGCCCACCGGCACCTTCCAGTTCTACTACGAAACCGGCGAGGTCATGTCGCGCATCGAGCACCTCGAAAACCCGCGGTTCATGCACGCCACGCACCTGCGGCCCGACGGCAGCATCCGCGCGGAAGGCGACTACATCACGAGCGAAGTGATCGACGAGAACGGTGAGGCGGTGCGCGTCAAACACAACCGGTGGACCTATTTCGATGCCAAGGGCACCCTCCGGATTGAGGAAAACTGGAACGACGGGGTGTTGGACGGCGACTACGCCGCGTATGATGGGAACGGGCGACTGGTCGAAAAGGGCAGTTACGCGGGGGGCGAGAAGGACGGGGTTTGGGCCACCTACAACGAGCGGGGCAAGGTGCTCAACCGCATCGGCTACGCGAACGGCCAATTCCACGGCGACTACGAAGTGAACGACGACCTCGGGCGCAACCTCATCGTCGGCCGGCACGGCTACGGTCAACCCATCGGCGCCTGGGTCTTCTACAACAACGACCGGACCGTGCACGTGGTGCGCAAATTCGAGAACGGCGAAGTGGTCATGGAGCGCTTCGAAAACGGGTTGCAAGCGGAATTCTTTGACGACGAACGGCCCCGGCTCGAGGCCCACTGGGAAAACGGGAAGCGGCACGGCGCCTTCAAGGAATGGCACGACAACGGCGAATGGGTTGTGGTGGAACAGCTCGACCCGCAGACCGGCGAAACCGAAGGACGGCGCGAAATCCAAGGCCAAACCCTCGCCCGCGAAGGCAGCTACTTCCAAGGCGAATTGCACGGTGTGGTGCTGACTTACAGCCCAGACGGCCGGCTCTTGAAACAGGAGGTGTACGACCACGGCAACCTGGTCGAGCGATGAGGGCGGTTGCCGTGGCGATGGTGCTCGCAGGGGCGGTCTTCTCGGCTGGGGCGCAAACTGCCCCGCTGCGGTACTGGGTGCATTTCACCGACAAGCTCGGGGCCGCAGATTACCCGTATGCCTTGGATGCGCCGGAGTTGTTCTTGAGCGAGCGGTCGTTGGAGCGGCGGGAAAGGCAGGGGATTGCGGTGGATGCGTCCGACCTGCCCGTGGCGCCTGCCTACCTGGAAGCGCTGGATGCGGTCGATGGGTTCGAGGTGGTGTTGTCGAGCAAGTGGCTGAATGCGGCTACGGTGCGGGCGGCGGATTCGACGGTGTCCACCGAGGCGTTGTTGGCCCTGCCGTTCGTGAGCGAGGTGCGGCGGGTGGCGGCGTGGCGCGGGGATGACCGGCCGCCGGTGGCGCCGGCACCGCGCGGTGGTTTTGAGTCGGTGGAGCCGACCGCGTACGGGAAGGGTTGGGGGGCGCTGCATCAACTGGGCGGAGAGGCGTTGCACGGCTTGGGATTCCGGGGCGACGGGATGTGGATTGCCGTGCTGGATGCCGGGTTCGATGCCACGGACCGGTTGCCGGTGTTCGAACGGTTGTTCGAGGAGGGGCGGCTGCTCCTCGGAATCGACGCCATGCGGTCGCAAGCGGGCTTGTTTGCCCACCACCGGCACGGCACGAGCGTCCTCGGCACGATGGCGGCGTGGTGGCCCGACAGCTTGATCGGCACCGCTCCGGACGCGACCTACGTGTTGTACCGGACCGAGGATGCGTACAGCGAGTACTTGATTGAGGAGGACTACTGGGTGCGGGCGGCGGAGCATGCGGACAGCTTGGGCGTGGACTTGATGAACACGAGTTTGGGCTATTCGCTGTTTGATGACGCGGGGATGGACCACGATTGGGCGGATTTGGATGGCCAAACCACCCACATCGCGCGCGGCATGTCAGCCGCCGCCGAGAAGGGCATCCTGTGCGTGACGAGCGCGGGTAACAGCGGGAACAGCGCCTGGCACCGCATCACCACACCGGCCGATGCGCGCGGCATCCTTGCGGTCGGCGCAGTGGACGCTTCGGGCGAGCACGCCGCGTTCAGCGGGTTCGGTCCGTCTGCCGATGGCCGGGTCAAGCCCGAAGTCATGGCCCTCGGACTCGGTGCGGCCTACCCCACCCATGACACGCTGGTCAAAACGGGCAACGGCACCTCCTTCGCCTCCCCCATCCTCTGCGGGCTGGCGGCCTGCCTGTGGCAATCGGCTCCCGACGCTACCGCCGAAGACATCCGGTGGGCCATCATCGAATCGGCGCATTTGGCCTCCACCCCCAACGACAGCATGGGCTACGGCATCCCCAATTTCGCCATTGCCCGCGAGCTCCTCGTGCCTCGTCCGTGGATTGCGGCATCCGAACTCGAGGCCTTCCCCAACCCCACGACGAACCTCGTGCGCTTCACCCTTCCCGGTGCAGCCACCGGCGCAGCCACCGCACGGCTCTACGCCGTCTCCGGGGAACTCGCCGCGCAGAGCTCCGTCGAATTGTGGGCCGACCCGGCGGGCGACGGCACGAGCTGGTTCCACTTCAACGTGCGGCCCGGGGTTTACGTCTTGGTCGTCGAACAAGGCGAGGTCCGCGGCCGAACGTCCTTGATCGTTCAATAACCGTACTTCGCTTTCCACAAGCGCTGCAGCTCCGCCCGGATTTGTTGCTCGCGGGCAGTGGCACCGGGCTCGAACAGGCGCGTTCCTGCGATGGCGTCCGGCAAGAGCTCCTGGCCGCTGAATCCTCCAGCCGCGTCGTGGTCGTAAGCGTAATTCGCGCCGTAGCCGATTTCCTTCATCAAGTCCGTGGGGGCGTTGCGCAGGGCCATGGGGACGGGCAAATCACCGGTTTGGCGCACAAGCGCTTGCGCCGTGCCGATGGCCTTGTAGGAGGCGTTGCTCTTCGGGCTTGTGGCGAGGTAGATGGCGCACTGGCTCAGCACGATGCGGCTTTCCGGCATGCCGATGCGTTCGAGCGCTTCGAAGGTGGTGGTGGCGATGACAAGCGCTGTGGGGTTCGCCAGCCCGATGTCTTCGGACGCGGAGATGATGAGCCGGCGGGCGATGAATTTGGCATCCTCGCCCCCTTCGATCATGCGGGCCAAATAATACACCGCCGCATTCGGGTCGCTCCCTCGGATGCTCTTGATGAAGGCCGAAATGATGTCGTAATGGGCCTCCCCTGTCTTGTCGTACTGCACGGGATTCGCTTGGATGACCGCGTCCACCGCAGCATTCGTAACCACGGCCGGCCGCTCCTGCAGCCCCCCCACGACGAGTTCCAGCACGTTGAGCAGGCGCCGGCCATCTCCACCCGACGCCCGCAACAGCGCCTCCCACTCCGCGACCTCGGCGCCGCGCTCCTGCAACCACGCGTCGCCCTCGAGCGCCCGCTGCACCAACGCCTTCAGCGCCTCGGCATCAAACGGCTGCAAAACGTAAACCTGGCAGCGGCTGCGCAACGCCGGAATCACCTCGAACGACGGGTTCTCCGTAGTGGCCCCGATCAAGGTCACGAGCCCCTTCTCCACGGCCCCCAAGAGCGAATCCTGCTGGGACTTCGAAAAGCGGTGGATCTCGTCAATGAACAAGATGGCGCGACCGGCGAACAACCCCGCGCGCTCCACGCTCGCAATGACCTCCCGCACCTCCTTGACGCCGCTGTGGATGGCGCTCAGCTGATGAAACGGCCGGCCGGATTGCTCGGCGAGGATGCGGGCCAAGGTCGTCTTTCCCACCCCCGGCGGTCCCCACAGGATCATCGACGGCAAACTCCCTTGCTTCAAGGCGCGCCGCAACAACGCCTCCTCCCCCACCAAATGCCCTTGCCCCACGTAGTCCTCAAACGTACGCGGGCGCATTCGCTCAGCCAGCGGGGTCCGTTCGGAATCGTGCATCATGGCGTGCGGGGATTCAAGGGTGAAGTTTCCGGGCGGCGGTGCTTCCAGCGTTTGTGGGTCCACAGCCAGTGCTCCGGCTCGCGCCGGATGTCGGCCTCGAGCAGGTCAATGCACCGGCGCAAGATGTCCCCTTCTGGCAGCTGCCGCGGGGCATCCGTGACCACCTCATAACGGCAGACGTAATGCCCTCGGCGCTCCTTCCTGATGTGGCCGAACACCACCGGCATGTCGTGGGTGCGGGCAAATTGCTCCATGCCCCAGTACCACGCGGTCTCCTGGTGCAAGAAGGTGGTCCACCAGGATTTGGCAGGATTTGCGGGGCTCTGATCGAAGCCAAAAACCACCGCCTGCTTGGGCTCAGCATCGGGCGCAAGGTGCTTTTGTGCCCAGGCCTTGGCCTCGAGGGTCGGGATCATTTTCAGGCCAAACCGCTCCCGGGACTGCCGCATCACCCCGTCCATGAAGGCGTCCGAGAGCCGCTTGTAAATCGCGGTGACCTGGTGCCGGAGCGGGCGATCCGCGGTCACGGCGTACAGTTCCCAGTTGTTTTGGTGACCGCCAGCGATGACCACGTGCCGTCCGGCGTCGTGGAAGGCGTCGAGCAGCTCAGTTCCTTCGTAGCGCATCCGAGGGGCGACCGTGGCTTCCGAAACGCTGAAATGCTTGATGGCCTCTACGACCAAGTCACCGAAATGCTTCCCAAACGCGCGTTCAATCCGGCGGCGTTCCTTCCCGGGTTGGTCCGGGAACGAGCGGTCGAGGTTGCCCCGGATGACGGCACGGCGGTAGCCGCCCACACGCAGGGCGAGGAACGAAAGCACCGATGAGAGGGCGTAAAGCGCGCCGTAGGGCAGCCGGCTCACCGGCAAGAGGACGAGGCGGTAAACCCACTTCATGACACCGGGGACCAAGCGTTGCCTTCACTGACCACCTGCAGCCCGTCGTAGGCCACGTGGACGTGGGGAGGGAGTTCGGTGGGCAGGTCTTGGGCGCGGCCCATTTGGTGCGACAAATGCGTCAAGAATGCCTGACGCGGCTGGACCTGCTCGATGACCGCCAAAGCCTCCGCGAGCGTGAAATGGCTCACGTGCTCCTTCTTCCTCAGGGCGTTCAGCACGAGTACGTCAACGCCCTGCAGCCGCTCCCAAGCCAACGGCGTCAGGTGGTTCGCATCGGTGATGTACGCCACGCCGCCGACCCGGTAACCGTGGACCGGCATGCGGGCGTGCAGGACGGGCAAGGGGTACCAAGTGGCCGTGCCGACCTCAAACGGGGACGCGTCGATGCGGTGCAGGTCGATGCGCGGAATGCCCGGGTACGGATCGGCATCGAAGATGTAGTGGAATTCCCGACGGAGGGCCGCTTCCACGCGCTCGGTGGCGTAGACCGGCATTTCCCGGCCTTGGATGAAATTGTACGCGCGGACGTCATCGAGGCCGGCCACGTGGTCCTTGTGCTCGTGGGTGAACACCACGGCGTCGAGGTCAACCACCTCGTGGGTGAGCATCTGCTGCCTGAAATCCGGACCAGCGTCAATGCTCACGGTGCGGCCTCCAGCCCGGAGGACGGCCGACGTGCGAAGCCGCCGATCGTGCGGATCGGGCGACGTGCACACCGGGCAAGTGCAGCCGATGACGGGGACGCCCTGGGACGTGCCGGTGCCTGTGAAGGTGAGTTCCACGCGCATGGGACGAAGGTACGTTCGGCGGCAGGAAAATTTGGCCTGAAAGCCCTTACCTTTACCAACGACCACGGATAATGAAACCCTGAATTCTCGCGCCTTGGACCCCAACCGCGTCATCCTATCGGCCAAACAAAAGGCCCTGCGCATCAACCTCAACCAGGACCTCTACGGCACCTTCGCCGAAATCGGGGCCGGCCAAGAGGTGGTGCGGCACTTTTTCAGAGCCGGCGGCGCCTCGGGCACCATCGCCAAGGCCATTTCCGCCTACGACAAGGACTTCTCCGATGCCATCTATGGCAAGGAGGCCAAGGGCAGGTACGTGTGCGAAGCGCGTTTGGTGAAAATGCTGCAACACGAGTACCGGTTGATGACGACGCGGCTCGAGCGAAAGGAGCATCCGACGAAGCACTTCTTCGCCTTTGCGAACACGGTGGCAACCATCAATTACCACAAGACCATACAGGGGCATGGGTGGTTTGGTTTGAAGTTCCAAACCGCGCCCGATCGCGAGCCGAGTGAGGTCATCCTGCATGCGCGGTTGCACGAGCAAGACGCGCTGTTGCAGCAGCAGACCGTCGGGATTTTGGGGGTGAACTTGATTTACGGTTCGCTGTTTTTGCACAAGCGGCCGAAGGATTTGCTGCAGTCGTTGTACGACGAGTTGGACCGAGATCAGGTGGAAATCGATATGATCCAAATGAACGGGCCGGACTTCGAGGGGGTGGACAACCGGTTGCTCAGCCTGCAACTGGTGAAAAACGGGATGACCGACGCCGTCATCTTCAGCCCGGATGGCCGGAATTTGCAGGCGGCCGATGTTTTGTACAAGAAAAACATTTTGGCCATCCGCGGCTCCTTCCGCCCGGTGACCAAGGTGAACATCGACATGATTGCCAAGGGGCTGCGCAAGTTCAAGCAAGAATCGAAGGTCGATCCCAAGTCGCTGCAGGTGCTGTTCGAAATCACGCTCAACAACCTGTCCTCGGAAGGCGACATCGACGAGCAAGATTTCCTCGATCGCGCCGACATCCTGTGCAGCATCGGCCAAACCGTGCTCATCTCAAACTACCAGAAGTACTACAAGCTCATTGAGTTCTTCTCCCGCTACACGAAAAAACGGATGGGCCTCATCCTCGGTGCGGGATCCCTCGTGGAGGTGTTCAACGAAAAGTACTACCGTGACCTGAACGGCGGCATCTTGGAATCGTTTGGCATCTTGTTCTCCCGCGACCTGAAGATCTACCTCTACCCTTGGAAAGACGAGGAGACGGGCGATTTGTGGACCACCACGACGACGCCGATTCACCCGCGTTTGAAGCCGCTGTACGAGTACCTTTTGTTCAACAAGCGCATCGCCGACATCGAAGACTACGACCCGGAAATCCTGAACATCTTCAGCCGCGAAGCCTTGACGCGCATTCGGAAAGGTGAAGAGGGCTGGGAGAAAATGGTGCCCGATTTCGTGGACCAAATCATCAAAGACAAGTGCCTCTTCGGCTACTGCGGCGTCACCCCGAACGCTCCGATGGACAAGGACCAAATCGCCGCCGCCGCCGCCCGCGCCATCGGCCGCGAGGGCGAATAAATCAAGTCATTTCTCGCCGCCGTTACCGGCAAAAAAAAGACCGGGTCGCTTGACCCGGTCTTTTTTATTGCATGCTGTCTGCGGCTTATTCCGCCACTTCCGCCTCTTCGGCTTGCGCTTCGATGGGCTTGACCTTGTTGTCCAAGAACACCCGTGTGCCGGTTCCCGCAGGAATCAAGTGGCCCACGATGACGTTCTCTTTCAATCCGTTCAAGTGATCCTGCTTCGCGCTGACCGCCGCCTCGTTCAACACCTTCGTCGTCTCCTGGAAGGACGCCGCTGAGATGAAGGACTTGGTCTGGAGCGAAGCGCGCGTGATGCCTTGCAGCAGCGGGCTGGCCGTTGCGGGCCGCGCGTCGTGGAATTCAACGAGCTTCTGGTCCCGGCGCTTGAGCGAGCTGTTGATGTCGCGCATCTTCCGCGCACTCACCAAGCTGCCTTCACGCAAGTCGCTGTCTCCCGGATCGGTCACGAAGACCAAGCCGAACATGCGGTCGTTCTCCTTCATGAAGTCGGCCTTTTCGACGAGTTGCTTCTCGAGGAAGCGCGTGTTGCCCGCGTCGTCGATGACCACCTTCTTCATCATTTGGCGAACGATGACCTCGAAGTGCTTGTCGTTGATCTTCACGCCTTGCAAGCGGTAAACGTCCTGGATCTCATTGACGATGTATTCCTGCACCGCCGTTGGGCCCATGATGTTCAGGATGTCGGTCGGGGTGATGGCGCCGTCCGACAGCGGCATGCCCGCGCGGATGAAGTCGCCTTCTTGGACCAAAATGTGCTTCGACAACGGAACCAAGTACTTCTTGGGATCGCCCATCCGCGGGGTCACCACAATTTCCCGGTTACCGCGCTTGATCTTGCCGTAGCTCACGATGCCGTCCACCTCCGTCACCACT
>JALQTD010000067.1 GCA_023264155.1 Flavobacteriales bacterium
AAGTCGCTCATCCTCTTCCTTGCCCTCGCTTCGGCGTTGGCCAGCTGGAGCCAAACCGGCACCGGCATCTTGATCCTCACCGACCCGTCGGTCACCTTCACTCCGACGACGGTCGACTCCACCACGACCATCAACCTCCAGGTCGTCAATACCGTCGGCGTCGCCCAAACCCTTTTCGTCGACGCTCCCTCGGCCCCCTTCGCCCTCTCCGACGAAGGCCCGCTGAGCATCGCGGCGAACGACACCCTCGACCTGTCGGTCAGCTTTACCCCAACATCCATCGGCGACTTCTCCGACACCTTCGGGCTGGTAGGCAACATCTTCGGCGCGGCCGAGATCTCCCTCGCCGGCCAGGGGATCCAAGTCATCCTCGAATGGACGCCTTCCGCATTGCAATTCGACACCACGGCAATTGGCCAATCAGACACTCAATTCATCGTGCTCTCCAGCGTCGGAGACGGTGCCGCAACCATAAGTGCCGTGGAATTCTCGAATCCGATTTTTTCTGTAGACGCGGAAGCCAGTGCATTCAGCATTGCTCAAGGCACATCCGATACCATTTTCGTCACTTACGCTCCCATCAATGCGGGATTAGTAAACGAAACCATGACCTTGCACACGAATGATCCGAATAATTCCTCTATTGAAATCGCATTGTCGGCTGTCGGTATCAGCGAAGTGAGTGGCGAGATCTGCGACATTACCTGGACACTAATAAACTCCCCTTACACCCTCGTCGGTGATGTGGTGGTTCCGGAGGGATGCACCCTCAATATTGACCCCGGCGTACAGGTCATCGGTAACGGTTACGACATTGAGGTGTTTGGCGCATTTTTCGCATATGGCGAAGAAGGCAACGAGGTCCAAATCGAAGCAGGCGAGTTACTCTCCCATACAGATGTGGAGAATATGGTTCTTGTAAGAAGTATTGTAACAGAAACAAAAGGTATTGAATTTTTTTCGTCAGAGCCTCTTCTGAATATGATTGAAAATTATCAACCGACTTTCGATAATGAGAATACAGCCTTACACTTTGGTAAATACTTGGAAGATTTCTCTGATAACAACTGTCAAGGTTGGGAACTGACCTATGATTCCTGGAGCTGCCCATATAACGAAGTGCAAACGTGCAATGGAAATAGTTACAACAGGGTATACGACGAATGTAGTTCTAGTTACTGGGGGTGGATTCGAACCCTTAGCCCTACCTTCACAATGAATCCTGACGAATCTCCAGCAAACGTATCGTTCGTTATGGATACCTACAACCTTAATTATGGGTATAATTCCTCCTACGTCGATTACAACATTGCTTATAGAGTGAATGGAGGTGACTGGGTCGATTTGGAAAATAGCGGGAACTATCTTAATTATTCTGCCAGGTCATTCAATCTTTCAACTCTTACGGAGGTGGAAACAATTCAATTCAGGATGAGCGGCTATTTTCGATGGAAAGGTGCAGTTACGATCGACGACTTTGTCTTTACCACTAACCGATATCCTGGGGAAAACATTTCGCTCAGTGACGTCGGAAATTCAGAGCTTATTTATGAGATGCTTTTATCGGAATTTGAAAGCAATGAGGGGTTGAGCACTGGAGATATTAAATTAGTAGAATCGACATTTTATGGTGATTTTCACAGCCGAGGTGACACAATTCGAGTGCTTCTTGAAAATAGTTCTATTTTACCGAATCAAGCGAGGCAAAAGAATAGTCATGGTATAGGGATATGCGCGAATCACATCGACTTGAATACTCAAAACTCGACAATCGGGATGCATGCAATTCACGGAGTTTATCTTTCAAGTTTATCAGCTGAATGGACGGATAGCAACAGTGTAATTCTGGAATGCAATGGCAGTGGATTAAACGTTTTCGGAAATCTTTCTTTTTCATCTTCGGAAAGTCAATTCTTAACCCACGTCGAAGATGCTATTAGAATATCTGGTGAATTGAGTTTAGATGCTACAGAATTGAATTTATTTGGCAATGGGGAAGACGGCATTGACGTTGGCGAAAACTCGACCCTAAACCTTATTGGTGCTCGGATTCAAGACAATGGCACTCGCGCGATCGGTGCGCGAGGAGGAAGCATCATTGACCTTGATTACGTTCTGGTGGACGACAACGGTGGTCGTGGTGTTGAACTCGACGCTGATGGCGCATTGAGCATGGCTAACTGCCGTCTGCGCGGAAATGGTGAAGATGGCATCCACAGCGGATCGCCCGTGTCCGTCAACCACTGTGATATCGCCTTCAACGGTGGAACGGGGTTAGACCTTACCGGCAACAACTTCCACACCTTCAACAACAGTATTTTGTGGGGGAACAACTCAACTAATTACACCCAAATTGACATCGAGGGCGGCGTGATTTCAACTAGCTACAGCACCGTCCAAGGTCGCAGCAGCTATGGCGCAACAGGCAGTGGACAATACTATTGGGGTGAAGGGGTGATTGAGGCGGATCCGTTGTTTGCCGACGACGACCTGCACCTTGAATTTTTCTCGCCGTGCGTGGACGGTGGTCAGCCTTGGCATCAGGATGCATTTATGCCCTTTGGATTGGGAGGTGTGCGTGCCGACATGGGCATGTACGGCGGGGCAGATAATGCGTATTGGGGAGGAGAGGCCTTGCCGGATGGAGCGAGCCAATTGAGTGGGGTGAGCGACAGCCCGCAAGATCAGGGAGGCGTAGTTGGTTTGGTCTTTGACGCTAGCTTCTACGACAACAGCGACCTCGTCAACAACGTCACATCGTACGCCTTTTGGCGGCATTACGACCCGACCGGAGAGGCCATTGCAACCCTCGACGAGGGGAACTGGGAGCTGATCGGGGAGATGCCGGCTCAGAGCTTCAACGGCTATGCGTACCAGGCGCAGACGCTGGGGAACACGAATGCCTTCGGGACGTTCAGCAGCTGCTATACGGTGGTGGCGCATACGGACGACGAGGATACGTACTGGTATTCGAATGTGATGTGCGGTGAGTCGGTGGATAATTTGGCCCCCGATGCGCCTGAGCTCAATGGCATGATCCTGGCGGATGGCGGTGCCCAAATCAGTTGGCCCACGCCTGCTGAGGAAGATTACGCTTTCACCGAAGTGTTCAGCGATGCCGGATTCAGCGTGGAGCTGGGGACGGATACGGTGGTGGTGGACGAGACGGTGGTCGCGGGCAATACGTACATGTACACGGCGGTGCACTATGACGTCAACGGCAATGCGAGTGAGCCGGTGAGCTTGACGCTCGCGGTTTCAGCCGGATTGGATGCCATCGCGTTGCACGCGGGGTGGAACTTGATTTCCATCGATCGAGCGCTCAGTGGGGCGCAGGTGGCGGAGGTGTTCGAGGGATTGCAGCCAGAAAACTTGCAGTACGTGACGGGTTTCCAGGGCGGTGTGGAGTTCTATGATCCGAGTGGGTTGAGCTTCCTGAACACCTTGGGCGCGTTGACGGACGGATACGGTTATTGGGTGAAGGTGGCTGAGGATGACGTGCTTGAGGTGGCGGGTAGTGGGTTGCCGATGAATTACCGCCCAGCGCTTGAGGCGGGTTGGAATTTGATCGGCTACCCGAACGCGGCAGCGGCGGATCCGGCAGTGTACTTCGCGGACCTGATTGCGGACGAGAATTTGGTGTACGTCACCGGGTTTGATCAGGGGGCTCAGGTCTTCGATCCGAACGGTTTGGCCTTCTTGAACACCCTGCAGGAGCTGGAGAACGGATTCGGCTATTGGGTGAAAACCGTAAGCGGTGAGGATGCGAATGGTTTGGCGCCTGTTCAGACCAAATCCAATCCCAACTACATGATCCTCAACGGTACCTCCGATCTCACGGACGCCGCGGGCGAGCAGGTCGACGTGCTCGGTCCCAACGGGGAAATCCTCGCCCAGCTTGACATCCTCGAAGGCGGGTACCTGATGACCGCGGCTGTGTTCGGCAAGGACCCATCGGCAGCCGGCCTCGCCGGCCTCGAACTCGGTACCGAGCTGTCGTTCGCGTTCCGTGGCGAGCAGGCCGACCAGCGCATCACGTTCGAAGGCCAAATGCAGCACAAGCGCCTCGAGCTCACCTTCTCCGGGCGCGACGTGGCACTGACCGCCGCACCGAACCCGGCAAAGGGCGCGTTCCAGGCGGAATTCACGCTGCAGGATGCCACGGCCGACGCCCAAGTGGTGATCCGCGACCTCGCGGGCCGCACGGTGCAAGCGATGCCGCTCGGTGGCTTGGCAGCGGGCCACCACGTTCGCACGGTTGAAGTGGCGGATTTGGCCGCGGGAGCTTACCAGTTGTCGCTCGAGTGCGCAGGGGTCGTGAAGTCCACGATGCGCCTGGTCATCGAGCACTAACCGATTGATTCTGAAAGCATGGAACAGTCAAGATTGCACACGCCTGCGGGCGGCTGGATGGCGGTAGGGAAGGGGCTTGCGTTGGCGGTGGGGTTCGGGATTTGGTCCGTTAGCCAAGCGCTAGGCCAAATCACCGTCTCAGCCGACACCCTCGCCTTCCCGCCCACCACCATCGACTCCCTCGTCACCCTCTCGGTCACGGTCACCAATGACCTGTCGGTGGAACAACAAGTGACTTGGAGCGGCCTCAGCGCGCCCTTCTCTACGGCAGCCAACCCCTTGGCTGTTCCTGCTTCCGGATCGGCTACGGCCTCCTTCTCGTTCGCCCCCGTTTCGGTGAACACCTTCGCGAACACCCTGGTCGCCAGCGGCTCCGCCTTCGGCTCGGACACCCTCGTCCTCTCCGCCGAGGGAACCCTGCCCGGCGCCCAGCTCCTGCAGGACACCCTCGACTTCGGCGCGGTCTCGGTCAACAGCGTTGCCACCGCCTACGTCCCGGTCGCGAGCACCGGCATCGGCACCCTCTACATCTCCGGCCTCACCTCGGCCGATCCCGAAATCTACATGGACGCCGGCGTGTCCATCCCCGCGGGCGACACGGCCCTCGTCCCGATCCGGTTCTTCTCCGAGCTGAGCGGCGAGTACGCCATCGATGTGGTCTTGCACACGTCCGATCCGTTCAATCCCACGCTCGAGTTGCATTGTTTGGTCTCGGCCATCAGCGAGGTGGGGGGAGAAGTGTGCGGAACGTGGAGCTTGGTGAACAGCCCTTACTTGCTCGTGGATGATGTGGTCGTGCCAAACGGCTGCTCGCTCACCATCCAACCCGGTGTCGTCGTGCTCGGCGACGGCCACGACATCGAGGTGTTCGGCGGCTTTTATGCCAACGGTGAAGAGGGGGCGGAGGTGGAGATTTCGGTCGGGGAGCTGTTATCGCATACTGATGCCGAGAACATGGTGCTGACGCATGCGGTGGTGACGGAGACGAATGAGTTTGAGTTTTACGATGAAGATTTTCGTTATCTACGAGATGTCAGCATTTATGGGGCCGATTCACTTCCTGAGTTTCTTGATTTCATCGCAGACTGGGACTACCTCTATGAAAACGAGAATTCTGAGGACCACTTCGGGAAATACACCGAGTACTTCAGTGACAACGACTGTCAAGGTTGGGTGCGTACGAATGAGTCTTGGTCATGCCCATCTGTGCAGAACACTTCCTGTTCGGGTAACAGCGTAAATCGAGTATACAGTTGTTCCTCAGGCTACTGGGGCTGGATCCATACTGCAACCCCTGTATTTCATCTTTATGATCAAGAAGTTCCGAGTTTGGTGTCGTTCACCATGGATACCTATAACAACTACTGGGGCTATAATGGAGGATACATTGATTATAAAATCTCAATAAGCATTGATGGAGCCGAATGGTCGGATATTGAGACTGGAGATTACTTGAATAACGCGCCCAAAACATTTAACCTTTCATCTTATGCGGGGGCTTCTACCCTTCAATTTAGAATGAGTGGATATTTTCGATATCAGGGAACGGTAACGGTCGATGATTTTGTCCTCACCACCAACTTTTACCCAGGAGAGGATGTGCCTGTGTCTGCAACAGCGGCCGCGGCCGCGAGCAGCCTCAGTACTGGGGGTATTAAACTTAATAATACCGCATTCAACGGTGATTTTCAAAGCGTTGGAGATTCAATCGCAGTTACCCTCCACAACTCATCAATTACCGCGCCGACTAGCCGAGCAAAAAGCAGCCATGGGCTGGGATTTTATGCAGACAATGTAGATTTTTTCACCAATGCCACCACCATTGAAGCCCATGGAATGCACGGCGTCTGCATCGAATCGCCGACCACGAATTGGGTTGACGTAGGTTCGGTCTTGGGGTTGAACTTGGGACTTGGAATGTACGTTAATGGTGATTTGAACTGGCAATCCGAATCGACATATGTGGCAAATAACTACGTTCACGGTTTACTGATCACAGGAGATGCGAATTGGCAATCGACAGCTACTAAACTGAATGGTAACGGTGGGCTAGGATTGGATGTTTTTGGAGACTTGGATTGGGATAGCTCGAGGGATGAGGTGAATGGTAATATTGATTTTGGGGTAGAAGTTGGTGGGACGTTGAATTTGGTGGCGGATAGCACAGAGTGGTTAGGAAATGGGGGGGCTGGTTTGGCTGCGAACGGGGCTCATTCGGATTTGGCCTTGTATCAATGTCGGGTGAATAGTAACATCGCAGGTGTCGTTTTGAGCGGCTACAGCGGCCATTTAGAAGCCGATTACACCTTCATCCGCGATAATTTGCTAGAAGCAGTTCAAATGGGCAGCAGCAGCGACCTGCGGATGGACAATTGCCTCATCGGCTACAACGGCGGCGCGGGGATCCAAACCGGCGGTTCGGTCGACCTGAATTACATGGACATCATCCACAACGGGGGATATGGCATCAGTGCGGCCCAGTTTTCGACGGTGGACAACAGCGTGGTGTGGTTCAATGGCGGGGTGCCCCAAATGGTGACGAGCAACACGTATGCGGTGAGCTATACGAATGTGCAGGGGATCAATGCGTTGATGACGAGCACGGACTTTGCGTGGGGGGATGGGTGCATCGGGACGGATCCGGTGTTTGAGGACGACAACGGGCATTTGGACCCGTACTCGCCGTGCGTGGATGGGGGCATGCCGTGGGAGCAGGACGCGCACATTCCGGAAGGGTTGGGGAGCTCGCGGGCGGACATGGGGATGTACGGGGGGCCGGCGAACGACTATTGGGGTGGGCAAGCCCCGCCCGATGGGTCGGTGGTGATCACGAACGTCTTTGACATCCCGAACGACCAAGGGGGGCAGTTGGGGATTCAGTTTGCGGCGTCGCCTTTTGATTTTGGGGGATTGGGGTTCAATGTGACCCATTACAGCGTGTGGCGGGATTTGGCTGTGGAGAGCGATACGATCATCGAGGTGAACAATGGGAACTGGGAACAAATCGGGACAGTACCTGCCCAAGGCTTCGCGCAATACGGCTACACGGCAGCAACGCTCGTGAACAGCTACCCGGGCGATCCGGGGTGCATGACGAATTTCATCGTGCTAGCGCACACCACGGACGACAACATTTACTGGGTGTCAGAAGTGGCGGGGGCGTGCGCGGTGGATAATTTGGCCCCGGCGGCACCTGAGTTGGAGGGGATGGTGCTCGCGGATGCGGGAGAGACGGCGATTCAGCTTTCCTGGCCGGCACCTGCCGAGGAGGATTATGCGTACACCGAAATCGAAAGCGACGCTGGGTTCACGGCCGTTTTGAACGCGGACACCGTGGCAACGGACGCGACGGTTGCGTTCGGAATGACCTACACCTACACGGTGCGCCACTTCGACATCAACGGGAATGCCAGTGCGCCCGCGACGTTGACCCTTGCAGCCACGGGAGGGCCGGATTTGATCCCATTGCAACCGGGGTGGAACCTCGTTTCCTGCGACCGCTTCCCGATGCCTTCGGGCGTGGAAGCCATCACGGCGTCGCTCGCTCCGGGCAATTTGCAGGTCGTCACCGGCTTCGACGGCGGTGTGGAGTTCTACGATCCAAACGGGTTGACCTTCTTGAATACCATGACGGATTGGTCGCCCGGGCGGGGATATTGGGTGCGGGTGGCCGAGGCGGATACGCTGGAGATCGATGGCGCCGCGTTGCCGGCGGACTACCTGCCGGAGCTGGCCTCGGGCTGGAATTTGGTGGCCTACCCAAATGCAACAGCAGCGAGCCCAGCGGTGTTCTTCAGTGACCTCATTGATGAGGGGGCGCTGGAGTTTGCGACGGGCTTCAATGGGGGCGCGCAGTTTTACGACCCACAGGGTTTGGCTTTCCTCAACACGCTGACGGGGCTGTACAATGGCCTTGGTTACTGGGTGAAATTGAATGCGGATTTCAATCCGAACGGCCTTGTTCTAGGCCAAACCAAGGCCGCGCCCACCCCGAACTTCATGCTCATCAACGGCTCCCTCGACCAGCCCCACCTCGCCGGCCAACGGCTCGAAGTGGTCGACGCGTCTGGCGCAACCGTCGCGGAATGCCCCATCCTCCCCGGTGGCCACATCATGACGACCGCCCTCTTCGGTGACGACCCGGCCACCTCCGGCCCCGAAGGGCTCGCCGAGGGCTCACGTCTCCGCTTCCGCATCGGCGGTTCCTTCGCGGCCGAGGACGTGTCCTTCGAAGGCGGCATGTCCCTGAAAAAGCTCGACCTGACCTTCCCATCGGCCCCACCCGCCGTCTCGGTCTTCCCCAACCCAGCTTCCACCGAACTCACCGTCTCCGGCTATTTCGAAAGCGAAGCCGAGCTGACGCTGGAGGTTTCGGATATGACCGGCCGATTGGTTTATCTCACTTCCGAGGGAATCCGCGCTGGTGCTTGGAATGTACGCGTGCCATTGGGCAAGTTTGTTCCCGGTGTGTACTCCGTTCGAGTACTCCGGGGTGGGATTCCGGTTTCATTCAACTCATGGGTGAGGGGCTGAGCACCCGACGGTGGGGTGGCATTGAAAGGTCCTAGTCTTATTCTTGTTAAATCATTAAATGAGAAAGTTGAGATGAGCCAAGTATTGGAATTTGCCGCAGCGAGCGATGGTGTTCGGCAGAGTTTTGTAAGAAAATAAACCACATGAAACGCTTCTATTCATTGGCCAGTGCCTTGGCGCTTGTTGTTTTGCCTTTCATTCCAAATGCAGTCCATGCCCAATTGCTTGGGTACTCAGTCGTCGAGGTGGCAAACCACGATACCACGGGGATTGAAGCCCTTGCGGGCATGACCACCTACCGGGTTTACGCGGACTTGACCAACCCGGATGACAAGGTGGGTGCGGTGTACGGCATCGAGACGGCTCCGCTGTCTCTGACTTCTGCCGATGGCTTCTTCAATTCGTCTTTTGGGGATGACTTGGCCCAAAACATCAACTTGTTGTTCTTCTCCGTTTTTCCCGAAGTCGAATACGACAGTTGGTTGACCATCGGCTACGCGCCAGGCGACCCCGTGTTGGGCAATGTCGGCACTGTGGGCATGAATGTTTCATTGGAGTCCTTTAACGCTGGTGGTGACCTCATTTTGGACGATCAATTTGGTGGTTCATGGTTTGTTACCACGGACCCAAACGCAGTCGCCGGGGATGACTTGCAAGTCCTTATTGCCCAGTTGACCACCTCAGGGACTTTCCAAGGCTTGTTCAACATCCAGGTCTTTGTGCATGGGCAACTTACGAACGAGCAGTTGGCAGAGGGCTTCTATTTCTCAAGCGAGGCCGGCGCCATTTTCGGCTGCATGGATGAAACCGCCCAAAACTACAACCCAGATGCCACCTCACCTGCGCTTTGCACTTATGCTTGCGCGCTGGAATTGAGCGCAAGCATCTTGACGCCCATCTCGTGCGCGGGCTTGTCTGACGGTGAATTAACGGTCGCACAAACGGGTGGCCAATTGGGGGTGACGTTTGGCATTGATGGAGCTGAACCCTCCATCACGAACCCGAACTTTGATGACCTCGCTGCTGGAGAGCACTTCATCGTCGGGATTGACGGTATAGGCTGCATCGACACCTTGGAATTCACCGTGGTGACCCCGGAACCACTCGCCATCACAGCTTCTTTGCAAAGCTCGGTGTCCTGCAACAACGACGAAGACGCCATAATCGGCGGAACGGCGATCGGTGGTACAGGCGACCTTATATTCAGCTTGAACGACAACACCTTCTCC
>JALQTD010000068.1 GCA_023264155.1 Flavobacteriales bacterium
TTCAGGGTTGAGTTGGGTGGCGAAGGTACGGTCGTTCGCGAGACGCGGGATTTTGTTTTGGCCCCCAAGCTTGCCGCGGCGGCGCATCGCCTCGTGGAAGGCGCCGGCGGGCAGGGGGGTCAGCACCGCGGGGCGAAGGACCGAGCCGGTGATGAGGTCGCGGTAATAGGGGTTTGCGGCTTGCAGGTTTTGGTCTAGGGCGGTCGCAAACGCCTGCGAATCAGCCGGCAAGGACTCGAACTCGACCAGCCACTCGTGGAACGGCAGCCCCTCGGCCGGCGCCACCTGCGGCGCCACGTGGAACTCGTTCACCACGCCGCCCGCCGCAGCCACCGCCGCCCGCATCGCCGCCTCCACCTCCTCGGCAATCACGTGCTCCCCGAAGGCGCTCGTGAAATGCTTGATCCGCCCCGTCACCACAATCCGCGGCGGATCCAGCGACACGAAGCGCACCGTATCGCCGATGTCATACGCCCACAACCCAGCGTTGTTGCTCAGCACCACCGCGTACTGCACGCCCACCTCGACCTCCTCGACGCCCAAGCGCGGCGGCTGCTCGTCAAAATACCGGTCCGCCGGAATGAACTCGAAGAAAATGCCGTCCGCCGTGTTGAGGAGCAGCCCCTCCACCGCCTGCGAATCTTGGTACGCCAGGAACCCCTCGCTCGCCGGGTACAGCTCCACGATCGGCACCGCCCCCCCGATGAGCTGCTCGAACCGCTGCCGGTACGGCTCGAACGCCACCCCGCCGTAGACGAACAGCTCGAACCGCGGAAACACCTCCTTCACCGTCGCCTTGCCGGTGTAGGCCAGGAGCCGCTCGAAATACATTTGGACCCAGCTCGGGATGCCGCTGATGAGCCGCAGGTCCTCCCCCGCCGTCTCCCGCACGATCGCCTCCACCTTCTCCTCCCAGTCCTCGATGCAGTTCGTTTCGTAGCTCGGCAACCGGTTCTTCTGCAAATACGCCGGCACGTGGTGCGCCACGATGCCGCTCAGCCGGCCGAGCGGCACCCCGCCATTGGTCGCGCTCAGCTCCGGCGATCCCTGCAAGAAAATCATCTTCCCGTCTACGAAGTCCGCCTTGCCCGTTTCGGCGATGTACGCCAGCAAGGCATTCCGCGCGCTGCCGATGTGGTTCGGCAAGCTCGCGCGCGTCAAAGGGATGTACTTGGCGCCGCTCGTCGTCCCGCTAGTTTTGCAGAAGTAGAGCGGCTTTCCAGGCCAAACCACGTCCGCCTCCCCAGCAACTGCCCGCTCCATCCACGGCTTCAACCCCTCGTAATCCCGCACCGGCACCGCCGCCCTGAATTCCGCCACCGTCGTCCCGACGTGCAGCCCATGCTCCCGCCCGAAAGCCGTCCCCGCCACGCCGCGCATCAGCTCCGCGAACACCTGCGCCTGCGCCCCGTGCGCATCGGCCGTCCGCCGCCGGACGCCCCGGATGGCCCACCGCGCAAACGGCTTGCTGAGCATTGCTTTGATTCCCATGCCCGCAAAGATATTCGGAACCTCTCGGCTCCGTGCGATGTTGTTCCATTGCCGTATTTTTCGCGCCCATGTGGCAAGACGCTGACATTTCCCGCTTACGCGCTTTGACGGACCAAGCCGTCGAAATGCGCGTGCACGGCACCGGCCACGCCCGGCCCGGCCAGTTTTGCGTGGTCGAAGTGGCCGGGCGGCGGAGCTCGTTTTCCATTGTCGCGGCCGATGACGCAGGCTGGATTCTGGGCGTCAAGGCGACCGGGGGCGGCGGCGTTTCGGATTGGATGGCGCGCGGCGGCGGACGGGCGCGGGTCGCTGGGCCGTACGGGGAGTTTGGGGTGGTGGAAGGCGTGACGGAGCACGTGCTGGTGGCGGGGGGCAGCGGGATCACACCGGTTTATGCGGTGGTGCGGGCGCTGGTCGCGCGCGGGGTGCGGCCGGTGCTGTACTTCGGCAACGACCGCCCGGAGGACGCCATGTATGGGCCGGAATTGCGGGCGCTCGCTGCGGCGGGCCAGCTCGAGCTGCACGAAGTGACGGGCCGCGCGTGGCCGGACTTGCAGGTCCCGGCTGAGGCCGCGCTCTACATGTGCGGACCGTCCGGGATGATGGCCGCACTTGAGGAGGTGGTCACGGGCCACAAGGCGGACCTGACTCGGCTCGAGCATTACGCAGCAGCGCGCGGTGAGGGGGTGCAGGCGGAGGTGAGCTGGAAGCCGCGGTGGGGCCGTGTGAAAGGGGCGCATGTTGCCGCAGGCCAAACCCTGCTCGAAAGCGCCGAGGCCGCCGGCTGGCCTTGGGACCACGCTTGCGGGGTGGGCGCGTGCGGCACCTGCCGGATGCGCTTGGAGGACGGTGCCGTGGACTGCGGGGGGCGGCGGATCGAAGCGGGGGAGGAGGTGCTGACGTGCGTGGCGCGGCCGGTGACCGAACGGGTGGCGTTGCGGCCGGCGAAGGGCTGGCGGCGGCCGGAGGCGGTGGCGGCGGCGCTGGTGCTCGCGGTGCTTTCGATCGGGATTTGGGCCGTGCCGCCGGGCATGGGCTTCCGGGCGATGGGGCCGCTGAACACCGGGCACCAGTCGCTCGGGTGCGACGATTGCCACAAGCCGGCGGCGGGCACCGTGAGGCAACAGCTGAGCCACAACGCCCGGGCCGCGCTGGGATTCCACGACAAGCCGTGGGTGGACGTGGGGTACGCCCCCGTCGACAACGCCGCCTGCCTCGGCTGCCACGAACGGCCCAACGACCGGCACCCGACGTCCCGTTTCGAAGAACTCCGGTTTGCCGAGCAGCGGGCGGTTCTCGGGCCCCACGAATGCAACAACTGCCACGGCGAACACCACGGCGAGCGCATTGCCGCGGTCGGCACCGGGTTTTGCGTCAACTGCCACGAAGGGATGGAAGTGGAGGACGACCCGATTGATGTGCCGCACGCGGATTTGGCCTTGCAAGGCGACTGGCAAACCTGCCTGACCTGCCACGATTTTCATGGAAACCACGAGCGCACGACGCCCACCCGCATGGCCGACCGGCTGAGCGATGAGGCCGTGCGCGCCTACTTCGCCGGCGGCCCCGACCCGTACGGTGCAGCAAAACGCTACCTCCCCGAATGAAATACCTGACCCTCCTCTGCGGCCTGCTCCTCGCCCTGCCGCTCTTCGCCACCACCGACACCACGTACACGCTCGAGGTGCAACTGCGGCCGCGGGCCGAGTGGCGCGACGGGTACAACCGCGTCAACCAGCCCAGCGACCGGGGCCAACTCTTCCTGCAGCAGCGGAGCCGCATCGGCCTGACCGCCAGCTTCCCCCGCTGGGAGGTCAAGATCGGGTTGCAAGAAGTGCGGTCGAACACGGAATTCAGCCCGGGCGCATCCGCTCCGGCCCTCCTGGGCACGTACGAAGCGTGGGGCGCTTGGAAGCCGACCGACCGCACCCGGCTCATCGTCGGGCGGCAAGCCGTGAAGTTCGATGACGAACGCGTCGTGGGCGCCCTCGACTGGGCCCAAACCGGTCGGTTCCTCGACGCCGCGCGCCTCAACCACCGCAGCCCCCTCGGGGCAACGAGCGTCGTGTACGCTTGGGACCTCGCCGAGAACATGACCCGCACCATGGTGCACCACGCTTGGGAAGGCAGCGGCCACCGCTTGGCCGGGCTCGCCTATGAGCGCGCGATCTACACGCCCGGCGAAGGGGTCAGGTGGCGCGAGCTGACCCTGGGCCTGAACTGGAAATACCGTGCGAGCGAGCAGTGGGCCTTCGGGGGCGAAGCCGATGCCCAAACGCATTCCGACCGCACCCTGTCCGAAGACGGCCTGGGCTCCCTCCTCTCCGTTGAGGCCCATTTCACCGACGGCGGTAAGGGCCGCACGACGGCCGGAGCGGTGAGGCTCAACGGCGGCACGGCTCGGTTCGACGCGAGTTTGGGCACGAACCACGCCCACTACGGCTGGATGGACCACTTCTACGTGGGCGCCGCCACCAACGGGGTCGCGCAGCTGCGGCTCGGCCACGTACGCCCCTTCGGCCCCGCGCAGTGGAAAGCCGTCTTCGGCGTGATCTACCACCGGTTCTACTCCGACGACTTCGCCGGCCTGTACGGGGATGAAATCGATGCCCACCTGACCTTCCGGCCCAGCCCGCAACTCCGCTTCGACCTCGGTCAATCCGTGTTGTTCTCCACCCCGGAATTGGCCGAAAGCCAAGGCAGCTTCCAGAGCGACGACCGCGCTTTGATGAAGTGGTCGTGGCTGTCCCTCTCGTTCTTCCCCAAATGGAACTTGTGATCATGCGACAACACCGATTTTGGGCCCTCCTCACGGCCGCCACAGCCGTCGCCCTGACCTACCTCTTCGCCACGGCCCCCGCCCCCCTCGAAGGCGCTCCGGCTGCGCGACCTACCCTCTCCACGGCGGAGGCCCTGACGCTCCTCGCCCACGAAAACGACGTGACCCGCACGCTGTTCACGAAGGCCATCGTCGGCCAAGGCAAGCCGCAGGGACTGAAGTTTTCCGAACACTGGGCGGACCCCATGGTCATCGCCGGGCCGTTGCCGGCCCTGTTCCTGCGCGGCGTGGCGGCGCACCTGGCCGAGAGCGATGTGCCGCTCGGGCTCTTCCTCGGCTCCGATTTTCCGATCGAGGCCTCGAACCAGTTCAAAGGCCGGCAGGCCGAGGAGTTCGCAGCGATGCGCGAGGCCCCGGCTCCCCGCATTTTCCAGGACGAAGCGAGCGGCGACCTTATCGGGATGTTCCCCGATTACGCGTCGGCGCCGGCCTGCGTGAACTGCCACAACGACCACAAGGGGAGCGCGAAGCACGATTGGGCCTTGAACGACTTGATGGGCGCGACGACGTGGTCGTATCCGAAGGATTCCGTGACGACGGACGAGTTCCTGGGCATGTTGCGCGCGTACCGCGAAGGGGTGGCGGCCGTTTGGACGGCTTACCTCGCGAAGGTGGACCAAATCCCCGCCCAGGATCGCCCAACCGTCGGCCCCCACTGGCCTGCTGACGGCTTCTTCCTGCCGAATTTGGCCACCCTCCGGGACAGCCTCGACCAACTCGCTGCCCCCGCCCTCATCCACGGCGTGACCCGCCTCGCGTCATGAACCGGCCCCTCGCCTTGGTGAACGGTGCCGCCCTGGCCGCCCTCGTCCTCGGCAGCCTCGCCGGCTGGACGGGCCTGCCCTTGCACCTTGACCCCACCACCCGCCTCGTCACGGGCAGCCTCACCGCCGGACTCATCGCGGCGCAATGGGCCCTGACCCTCGGCCGCACCACCTTCCAGCGCTCGGGCCGTTCCTGGGACCGCTGGGTCGCCACCCACCGCGCCCTCGGCTACGCCCTCCCGGCTGCGGTTTGGGCCCACACCGCCCACCTCGGCTACGGCCTGCTCGCCGTCCTCCCTCTGAGCCTGCTCAGCGCCGCCCTCCTCGGCACCGCCCTCGACACCGAGGCCGGCAAACGCCGCTTCCTCTCCGCCCACATCGTCCTCGCCGGCCTCACCGCCGCGGCCACGGCCGTCCACTTGTACATGGTCATCGCCTACAACTGACCCGGCGGTCCGCAAACAAGCCAGCATGCAGAAAGGGCGGCCCGCAACGGACCGCCCTTTCAATGGGTATTTGGAACGATGGCTTAGCGCACCACCATCTTCTTCGTGAGGCGCAAACCGTCCGCCACGAGCGTGTAGGTGTAAATGCCCGCGTTCAATTGCTCGGTGTCCAAGACCACGCTGTGCTCGCCCGCTGGCAAAGAGCCCCGCTCGACGCGCTCGACCAAGCGGCCTTGCAAATCGCGGACTTCCACGGCCACTGAACGCGACTGGAGCATCTCGAACCGGATGGTCGTGGTTCCGTTGGTCGGGTTGGGCGTGTTTTGGTGCAACTGGATGCCGTTCACATCAGCGATGGCATCGACACCTACGCGCTCCGCGAGGACCAAACGAATGGCCGGAGAAGCCGTCTGCGCGCCGAACCACACGTAATCGCCCGATCCCGCTTGGCTGTAAACCGCCGTCGAGTAGTCGGTGTCCGTATCCGCATTGCCCAAAACGGTCAACTCAGCTTCCGCTTCGAACTCCACGATCACACTAGCGAAGTAGAACCCGTCGAGGTTCAAGTCAATCGGGTCCTCGAACGGCAAGAACACCCAGTGGGGGTTCGCTGCAGAAGTAGAAGACCACTCACCGTTGTACACGTCGTTGTCGTTATAAAGGAAGTAAGCTGACTCGTAAGGTGAGTCCGTCAAACCGACGGCCGCATCGCGCTCGTAAAGACGCGCCTCAAACTCGAGGTCCGCGCCGCCCGAGTTGGGACCGAATGCCACGGAAATCCCGTAGGCCACCGAACCTTCATTCTGTACGTGGTAGTAATTACCGTATCCGGTGGGCTCGAACAAATCAGATCCTTCGATGTCACGGGGACGGAACTCGACATCCAAGTTGGTGAAGTCGTCGTGTCCGTACTCGTCGTCGGTGAAGGTGATGTCCCGGGCAGCCGAGTTGTCCTCGACCACCTCATCGGCCGCCATGGCCATGATGTTCGCTTGGACCGTGTAGGTGCCGGTGGTGCTGGGCTCCCAGCCCGTGGTGATGTACACCGTGTCTTGCGGGTTAGACGGGCAGGTTGCGCCGTTGCCGAAGCTGGGCACCGTACCGAGGGTCTCCGTCGTTGAGCTGAGGACGTTGCCTTGGTCGTCGAGGATGTCCACGATGATCTCCACGCCTTCCTGGTCGGTGTTGCCGTTGTTGCGGTACAACACGCCGGCTACCAAACCGCCATCGGCCGCGTAGATGCGCTGTTCCATCGGCACGTGGGTGTACTCATACACGTTGTAGATGTCGCCCGTCGCCAATTGAACGATGGACAAATCGTTGACCACCGGGTTTTCAGAGATGACCACGTCATCGATGCCCCAGTAGTAGTGGCTGTAGCCGTCGCCGGTTTCTTCCGGCTGGAGGTACGAGAAGCGGATCTTTACGTCGCTTTGGCCTGCAGCCGCGCACGAAATGTCCACCGAGGTAGTCAGCGGGTTCTGAGAAGCCGTGTTCGCTGACTCGATGAACGAGCCGTGGCCGTCAAACGTCGTCCAGTTGTTGCCGCCGTCGCTGCTCACTTGCAGGAACACCGGAGCGTAGGGGTAGCAGCAGTAACGGAAGTACTGCTCCCAGGTCACGATGACTGAAGCGTTGTTGCTGAAATCGATGGATGGGCTGGTGATCCACCCTTCGGTGTTCTCCACACCATCAGCGATGGGAGTGTTGTAGTAGTCGCAATCGAAGATCATCCAACCGTTGCCGCCCGTGGTTGATGCGAGCTCGGGGATGTTGCCCGAAAATTCTCCAGCCGGTGGCGTCACACCCGATGGCGTGCCGTCCGCGAACGAACCGTCACCGTTGGCGTCCACGTATTGCCAGATCAAACCGCCTCCCGTGTCTTCAGCCGTCCACCCGCCGAAGGTGTTGTTGCCCTCCAAACCGTTGGCGAAGTCCTCTTGGAAAAGCACGGTTCCACCGCCGCGGGTTGCGAGGTCGAACGCTGAGGTCGTGGCTTGGCGCACGGTCATCGTCTCCGATTCCACAGCGGTCAGCCCTTGCGGCGCTTGCGCGAAATCGTGACGGTCTTGCAGGCGCTGGGCTTGTGCAGAACCCAAGGCCAAAACGCCACAAAGGGCGATGGTCAAATGCTTCATAAGAAAGAGGTTGATGGTTTCAACGGCGCAAATTACTGCATACAGCGTTAACCCGCGCTTCACGCGCGGCTCATTTTGCACACAGCAGGACGCAAAAAAAGGGCGACCCGCAGGCCGCCCTTTCGCAAAATGTGATCCGTGTTCAGCTTACTGAACAGAGAGGCGCTTCGTGTCGCGTGCACCGTCCACGCTGAGCGTGTAGGTGTACATGCCCGCTGCCCAGTTGCTGACGTCGAGCGTCAAGCTGTGGTAACCAGCAGGTTGCGTGCCGCGATCTTCTGCGAAGACGAGCTTACCGGTCAAGTCACGCACTTCGAACGTCACGTCCGCGTTGTGCTCGAGGCTGTACTGGATGCGCGCGTTGTCCGACGCAGGGTTCGGGAAGCTTTGGAACAAACGGAAGTCCTGGGCGTCCACCGACTCCACAGAAACCGTGTTCGTGGCGGCAGGGTCGAGGTTCAAACGCACCATCGGCACTTCGTTCGTGTAGTACCAAGCGTAGGCACCACCTGAACCGAAGGGACCGTAGACGAATGAGGTTTGGTCTTGCGTGTACTTCGACTCCCAGATTTGGACATTCGAACCCCCGTAGTGCTCGAAACCAGCACCGATGAAGTCACCCGCAGCCACTTCGTAAGGCTCCTCCAACACGAGGGTGTACCAAACGATGTCACCAGGCGCCTCAGAACCGTCGTTGCTGTAAGAAGCCGCGAGGTCCAACTCCGCAGAGCTGACCATCAAGCCGCCGTACTGGGCGTCGAGGAAGGTCGCGTCCGTGCCGTCGAAGAGGTGCGCAATCACCGGCGTGCCTTCTTCAGAACCTGAAGCAACGGCCACGTCGATGGCGTAGATCGTTGCGTCGCCCCAAATGTCGTAAGGGTTGCACGCGATGAAGTCGTCCGCTCCGTCAGAAGGGAACAAGCCCGTCATCGTCGCGTCGTCCCGGCCGTACTGCAGGGTCGTCACTTCGAAGCTCTGCACCGCCACGTTGTTGCCTTCGTTCTCGTCCGTGCTGTCCATGGCGAGGGTGTAGGTGATCTCGTAGTTGCCGGGGCCGTCCGCTGGCGTCCATCCGAGGTAGCGGAGGGTGTCCGTTTCGCCGTAAGCGATGGTCAACGCGTCAGACATGCCGACGTCGGTGCCGTTCACCGCGATGTTCATGTGCGTACCGGTAGCGTCTTGGTAACCGGGGTTCGCCGCCTTCACCGCGAGGTCAAGGCCGATGAGTTGGCTCTCCGCCCACGCACCGTTCTCGTAGATGCCCGTGGTTTCGAAGTCCGTGTAAGAAACGTAGTTGTCAACGCGCACGTCGTAGGCAGGGGTGTCGTAGATCTGGATGTCGTCGATTTCCCAGCTGTAGCCCCACGTGCCGACCCAACGGAAACGCACGTACACCATGCCTTGGTCGCCCGCCGCTTCGGTGATGTCGAGTTCCACGATGGACGGGTTGTCGGTTTGGTCAGAGGTAGCGAAACCTGGGAACACTTCCCAACGGCTCTGCACCGGACCGTCGCCGTAGTCGACCGTTCCTGACGCTTCGTCTGATGTTGCCACGTCTGGCCAGTTCACGCCGTCACGGCTCACCTCCACGAGGCACTTCTCGCTGTCGTCAGAAGCGCCGTTGTCCCAGCAGCGGTAGCGGGTCTCGAAAGAGATGGTCACGTAGGGGTGACCGGAGCAATCGATGGCTTCTGCGTTCTGGAACCACGCGTTCTCGACCCAAGCCGCGCTGTAGTTCGACTCTTGACCGAATTCGTCGGAATCCACAATGATCCAGCCGTTGTCGCTGGTCGTGGAGTTCAAATCGCTGGCCGCTGTTCCGTCACCGCTTCCACCTGCCCACTGGTTGTAAGGACCGATCGGGCCTTCCGTGGTGCACATGAAGTTGATGTCGATGCCTTCCCAAGGTGCTCCTGCGATGTCGGAACCGTTGCCGAAGACCCAGTCTCCGCAGTTGTCGACGTTGCAGTCGTTCGAGTAAATGATTTCGCGATCGCCCGTTTGTTGGGTGGTCACGCCTTCCACGCGGCGCGCTTGGGCGTCCTTTTGGTGGGCAACCGGCAAGATGCCTTGTGCCGTTGCACCTGCTGCCACCGCGAGCGCGAGGGCTGAGAGGTAAAATTGCTTCATGTAAAAGCGGTTTGGATTGATTGTTTCGTTACAAATATACGCGTGTGAATTTATTGGCAAATTCACGCAAGGGCGTCCATGAATGCGCTGATGGGCGGACAGGTGCAGACCAAATTCCGATCCCCATACGCATTGTCCACCCGCGCCACCGAACTCCAGAACTTCCGAACCCGCAAGTCCGCCGCCGGATAGCAGGCCTCCTCGCGCGAGTAGGGGTGCGTCCATTCGCTCGACGTCGCTTCGGCGGCCGTGTGCGGCGCCATCTTCAGGACGTTGTCTTCAGCGTCGGCCGAGCCGTCCTCGATG
>JALQTD010000069.1 GCA_023264155.1 Flavobacteriales bacterium
AGGCTTTGCCTTCAAATTCGGTGAAGATCTCGGCGTAGGGTTTGCCGAGGATGTGGGCGAGGGTAGAAAGCCGGCCGCGGTGGGCCATGCCGATGACCACCTCGCGGACGCCGCGGGCAGAACCGTCCTCGATGACCGCGTCGAGGGCGGCAATGAGGGATTCGCCGCCTTCGAGGGAAAAGCGCTTTTGGCCTACGAATTTCTTCTGCAAAAACTCCTCGAACAAGGTCGCTTGGTGGAGCTTCTTCAAGATCTGCTTCCGGTCCTCCGCCTCAATCCGCGGGCGGTTCGCCAACTCGATGTGCTCGCGGATCCAATTCAAGCGCGGCACATCGCGGATGAACATGTACTCGATGCCGATGCTGTGGCAATACGTCTCCTCGAGGTGGGCGATGATCGCACGCAGCGGGGCGGGACCGATGCCCACTTCCTCGCCGGCTTGGAAAACGGTGTCGAGGTCCGCCTCGCTCAGGCCGAAGTGTTCGAGGGCAAGGTCCGGTTCGTAGGTGCGGCGGGTGCGGACGGGGTTCGTGCGGGTGAACAGGTGGCCGCGCGTGCGGTAGCCGTGGATCAAGTCGAGGACTTGGAATTCCTTTTTCGCCACCGGGCTCGACGCTTCTTCGCCGTAGGTGGCAAGTGCCAGGTCAAATCCTTTGAAGAACTGGCGCCACGAGGCGTCAACCGATTCGGGGTCCGCCAAATACCGCTGGTAGTGGGCCTCAAGCGCCGTCGGCTCAAGTTGGCTCAGGAAGTCGAGTGTGTCCATGTGGACGGGGAGAAGGGTTTGACGTGCAAAGATACGAACCGCTTTCGGGCCTGCCATGGGATTTGTTGCCTTCTGCATGCAGGCGTACGAAATGGTGGAGAACTTCCGTTTTTCGCCTGACAATCAACCCATGAAACGCACGCTTTACACGTTCCTAGCGCTCATCGCCGTTGGCCTGCTTTTGCCGCAGCCCTTCCAAAACCCGGTTGAAGGGGGGCGCACCAGCGACATCAACCCCAACACGTTTTGGGCCTACCCGTGGGGCCGATCCGTCACCCACAAGGGCGTGGACGTCTTTGGGAAAATCGGCACACCCATTCGCCCCTCCACGCCATCGGTCGTGCTTTTCGCAGGCGAGAATTCCGTCGGTGGCAATGTGGTCCTCGCCCTCGGCCCCAAGTGGCGCCTGCATTACTACGCCCACCTGGACGAAATCAGCACCACTCCGCTTTCGTTCGTGGGGCCCAACACCACCATCGGAACCCTCGGCGACAGCGGGAACGCGGCAGGCCGGCCGGCTCACCTGCACTATTCCATCGTCACCCTCGTTCCCTACCCGTGGCGCATTGACGGAGACCGCCAAGGCTGGAAGAAGATGTTCTACCTCAATCCCTTGGATTACCTGGATTGAGGCGGCTCAGTCCGCGTCCTTGATCGCGTCGAATTTCGCCTTCATCGTAGGGTTGCCTTGGGTGAGGCGTTTGATGCTCAAATCTTCCGCCTTGTCGTTGGCGAGCCGCAACTGATTCGCGGAGGCGAGCAACGCCTTCTTCGTCTTCTCGAGGTGATCGATGGTCTTGTCGATTTCGCCCACCGCCTTCTCGAAATGTTCGCTTGCAATGCGGTAGTTGCGGCCGAAGCCTTCCTTGAATTCGAGCATCTTTTCCTCAAAGTTCCGGATGTCAACGTTCTGATTCTGAACGCGGGCCAATTCGGCTTTGTACTGAAGTGAGTTCATCGCCGCATTCCGCAACAGGGTGATGATGGGGATGAAGAACTGCGGGCGCACCACGTACATCTTCGGGTAGCGGTGGGACACGTCCACGATGCCTTGGTTGTACAACTCGTTGTCCGATTCGAGTAAAGAAACCAACACCGCATATTCGCAGCCCTTCTCGGTCCGGTCCTTGTCCAATTCCTTGAAAAAGTCCTCGTTGCGCTTTTTGGTTTTGGTCTCATCCGCCTCGTTCTTCATCTCGAACATGATGGAAACAATTTCATTTTTATTTTCATCTTCTTCCTTGAAAATAAAATCGCCCTTGCTGCCGGTGCTTGCGTCGTTGTCCTTCTCGAACACCGCATTCCGAAAGGCGGTAGAACGCAGTTTCTCGAACTCGATTTGGCAATGTTGCTCGAGCGTTTCCCCGAGCATCTTGGTGGAGAGTTTCTGCTTCAAATCCCGCTGGCGAATCAACTCCGCCTCGCGGGATTTGATGATCTCGTCTTTCGCTGCAAGTTGCACCGTCAATTCATGCTGCAACCGCTTTTCAATCAACTCCGCTTCCGTGTCCTTCGATTGAAGTTTGTGTTTCAGCTCATCGCGCTCCCGTTCCACGGCCTGAACCGCCTCAGACACCTGCAACTTGCGGGTCATTTCCGCTTCCTTGAGCAGCGCTTTCGCGTCGGCGATCTCGCGGTCTTTTCGGGCCAATTGCTCGGCGAGCGTGGCTTGGTTTTGGGCCTTCAAGGTGGCCAACTCTTGGTCCTTTTGAACCACTTCCTCGCGCAAGGCCTGGCGGATGTTCGCCTCCGCCAATTCCACGGCGCTGCGCTTCTCCTTCTCAGCGGCTGCCATGCGCTCGGCCAGCTCATCGGCGAACTGTTGGTTGCGCACTTGACGGACGATGTCCGCGTAGCCGGCGTCGCTCAATGAGAACGCCTTTTGGCAGTGGGGGCAGGTGACTTCACTCATTGTTTTTTTTGTTTCAAATGTAACACAACGAACCAGGCAAATGAAACACGAAACCGAACGAACCCGTGACGAATATATCGTTACGAAATGTTCGTAACGTAAATGACGTAAATTCGCGTCATGAATCCGTTCATCTTACAAGGCTACCGCGGACCGGATTTGTTCTGTGACCGCCAACAGGAACTATCGGAACTGATTGCGCACATCGAAAACGGGCGCAACATGGTGCTCCACGGCGAACGGCGCATGGGGAAAACGGCCCTGTTGCGCCGGTTGCTCGACGGCCGGCCGGGGATGCTCGTTGATTTGCTGCCGTGCCAGTCGCTCGCGGAGGCGGTGGAGAAAATTGCCCGGGCGTTGGTGGAACGGGAAGGGGTCCTGAACCCAAGGGAGCCCAGCCTTTGGCAACGGCTGCTTGCACAGTTCGAGGTTCGGATCTCGGTGGATCCCGTTTCGGGGATGCCCCGCGCGTCCCTGCGGCTGGGCAACCACGGTGACGCCGCACCGGCGCTCGCTCACATCGGTGCGTATTTGGCCCAACTCGAACCCGGCTTCCTCCTCTGCCTCGACGAGTTTCAGCAAATTACGCGGTTCACCGATGGGGACGCAGAAGCGGTGTTCCGGGAGTGGATGAACGCGTTCCCGGCCATCCGCTTTGCCTTCTCAGGCAGCCACACGACCATGATACGGGCGATGTTCAACGCGCACAGCCGACCGTTCTATCAGTCGTGTGAAATCATGGAACTGCTGCCCGTGCCCCGCGAGGATTACGCCGCCTTCATCCAACGGCATTTCCAAGCGGACGGCCGCACAGCGAGCGATGAGGTCGTGGATGCCGTTTATGATTGGGCCCGGGGAACGACGCATTGGATCCAGTCGCAGTGCAACCGGTTGTACGACCGCAACGGGGATCCGACGGGGGCGGATGTGCGGGCGGTTCAGGCGGCGGTTTTGGCCAGCCAGCAAGGCTACATGGGCCAAATCCTGAACCAGCTGCCCAGCGCCCAAGCCGCCCTGCTCAAGGCCATCGCCCGCAGCCCGGACGGCGTTCCGCAACCGACGGCCATGTCCTTCCTCCAAGCGCACGGCTTGCCCGCAGCGAGCAGCGTAAACTCGGCGCTCAAAGGGCTCGAGCGCAGTGAACTCGTCATGCGCCGGGGCGATGGCGCGTGGCAATTGAGCGACCCGCTGTTCGCTTGGTGGTTGCGGGAAGGCTGACGGGAGGGGATTTGGCCTGCGATCAGTAGACCACCGCGGTGCTGCGCAGCTCCTCGTAAAGTCGTGCTTGACCGACCAAAATCATGGGCGTCGTGAACAGCACGCCCACCCCGAAGCACAAGAGGCCGAGCAAGGTCAGCAGCGCCGCGAGCAGGGCGAAACCGAAGACCTTCCAGAAATGGCCGCCCTTCCAAACCAGCTCCCAGCTCGCCTTCAGCACGTCCGGCGCCTCGAGCTCCGGGCGATCCAGGGCGATGTAGTACGCCATGCTCAAGCCGACGCCCGCAATGATGCCCGGGATGATGAGCAGCAAGGTGCCGATGCCGACCGCTAGGGCCGTCAACAGGCCGATGGCCATGGCGCGCACGAATTGATGGAACCCGCTGAAAATGTCCTCAAACGGGGGCTGTTCACCGCGCGAGATGGCCAGGAAGTATTTCGACTGGCCGACACCGAAAGGTCCTGCGAGGATGAGGGGCAGGATGCCCGCGCTGAAGGTGCTGCCGATGCTCGAGAGGATGCCCACGACGAGGAAGGCGCCGATCGCGGGAAGCCACTGTCCACTCAGGGCGGCCCGGCTGCCGGATAGGAGGTCGATGTTGCTTTGCATGCGAATGGATTTGGGCTGAAGTTAGGCCAAACCTCGCTTCAACGGTAACTCAGGCGCGTCCAAACCTTCAACGCGGCCCGCTGCAGCGCCAACTCAGCCAACTGGCCCGCCGCCGCCTCACGGTCGTGGTCGTGCAACACCCGCCGCACCCGCTCCTCACCGAGGTCCAGCCGGTAAAACGCAGCAAAAACCGGCCCCGGATCGCCCTCGAGTCCCGCCGAAATCACGTCCTTCAACAACGGCCCTACCCCGATTTTCGCAGCACGGATGCGCTCAGCGTCCAAATCGAAGTCCTTCGCAAGTTGCTCGACCACCCGCTGAATGAACTCCTCCGTAGACACCCCAGCCGGGAGGTCGCGGTTCTCGAGCAAGCCGTTCATGCCTTGCGCGTTACGATGTGGTCCGCGATGGAATCAAAGGCCGCGTGCCATTCCGGTGCGAGGGCCAGCCCGTCCAGCTCCCGGCGCGCCGACTCCACATACAGCGCCATGCGCTCCCGCGCCGCCTCTTCGGCCCCGGCCGCCCGCATGGCCTGCTGCACCGCAGCCACCTTCGCCTCGGGGTCCGCCGCCGGACCATCCCACTCCTTCACCGCGGCCGTGACCGCATCGGTGTGCAGCCGCAGGAAGGTCTTCTTGTCCGCTAAGATGTCGCCCCCGACTTGCTTGCCCGTGGCCGCGTCACCGAAAGCGTCGAGCAAGTCGTCCTGCATTTGGAAGGCCAAACCCAGCTGCTCGCCCACCCGGTACCACGCACTCACCCGGCGCTCCGAAGCCCCGGCCACGGCGGCACCCATGGCGAGCGCGGCCGCCAACAGCACCGACGTCTTCAACCGGATCATCTCCAAGTACTCCGCCACATTCACGTCGCTGCGCTGCTCGAAGGCCATGTCGGACTGCTGGCCGATGCACACTTCAAGGGCCGTGGTGTTGAACAGCGGCAAGACCCGCACGAGCGCCTCCGGTTGCAGCTCGCTGAGGGCCACATGGGCGAGGGTGTACATCGCATCGCCGCTCAGGATGGCGGTGTTCTCCCCCCACTTTTCGTGCACCGTGGCTTGGCCGCGCCGCAGGGGGGCCGCGTCCATGATGTCGTCGTGCATGAGCGTGAAGTTGTGGAACAGCTCCACGGCAAGGGCCGCCGGCATGGCCGCGCCGGCATCGGCGCCTTCGGCCTCCGCAGCGGCCAACCCGAGCACGGGCCGGAGCCGTTTGCCCCCGAGCGCCATGAGGTAATGGATGGGCGCGTACAAGCCGTCTGCCTCATCGGCGGGCCAGCGGTCAAGGAACGCCTGGATGCCGGCGTCGGCAGCCCCTTTCAGGCGGTGCAGCAAGGGATGGTCCATGGTCAGCGCCCGCGACGGATTTGGTCCAACACGTAATCACCGTACCCCGACTTGCGCAAGGGCTCGGCGAGTGCGGCCGCCTGGGCAGCATCGATGTACCCCATGCGCCACGCGATTTCTTCGATGCAACCGATTTTCAACCCTTGACGGGCTTCGATGGTTTGGACGTATTGCGAGGCTTGCAGGAGGGACTCGTGTGTCCCCGTGTCGAGCCAAGCCATGCCGCGTTCGAGCTTCGAAACGAACAGCTTGCCCGCTTCCAAGTAGGCTTTGTTCACGTCGGTGATTTCGTATTCTCCCCGCGCGCTGGGCTCGAGGCCTTTCGCGATTTCCACCACGTCGTTGTCGTAGAAATACAGCCCTGGGACGGCGAAGTTCGACTTCGGCTGCGCCGGCTTTTCCTCGATGCTCAACACCCGGTCTTCGGGGTCGAACTCCACCACACCATAACGCTCGGGATCGGTCACGTAATACGCGTAGACGATGGCCCCATCCGGATCGGTGTTCGCCCGCAATTGGCGGCCAAAGCTCTTGCCGTAGAAAATGTTGTCGCCCAAGACGAGGGCCACCTTGTCGTTGCCGATGAAGGATTCCCCGATGACGAAGGCTTGGGCCAGCCCGTTGGGTTCCGGTTGCTCAGCGTACTGCAACGACAACCCCAAGGACGCCCCATCGCCGAGCAAGCGCTTGAAACCGGGCAAATCCTCCGGGGTTGAGATGATCAAAATCTCCCGGATTCCACTCAGCATGAGGGTGGAAAGCGGGTAGTAAATCATCGGCTTGTCGTAAATCGGCATGAGCTGCTTGCTCACCGCCTTCGTCAAGGGCCAAAGCCGCGTGCCGGAGCCCCCGGCGAGGATGATGCCTTTCATGCGCCTAAAGTACGGGCGCATCCGGCAGAATCCGAAATCAATCCCGGCCCGCTCGTTGGCGCACGAGCTCCTCGTGCCGCTCATCGCCCTTCCCCGGCGCAAGCCCCTGACGCACCGCCAATTCCTCAAGCTCAATATCTTCCTCCTCGTCGAGCAACGAGAAGAACGGCTCCCGGAACGACTGCGTGGTCAGCACCTTTTCAAAGGCGAGCAGCAACGACGGCAGCAGCAAGAGGTTCGTGAACATCGCCACGCCGAGGGTGATCGACACGAGCAGGCCGAGCGAGCGCGTCCCATCGAAGCCGCTCATCGCGAACATGAGGAAGCCGAAGAACAGCACGATGGACGTGTACATCATGCTGACGCCCGTCTCCTTCAGGGCGAGGATGACCGCTTGCCCGATGTTCCAGGATTTCAGGTTGAGCTCCTGCCGGTATTTGGCCAAAAAGTGGATCGTATCATCCACCGAGATGCCGAAAGCCACGCTGAAGACCAAAATCGTCGACGGCTTGATCGGAATGCCCGCCCAGCCCATCACGCCCGCCGTAAACAGCAGCGGAAAGAGGTTCGGAACCAGCGCGATCAGCACCATCCGCGCCGACCGAAACAGCAGGGCCATCATGGCCGCGATGACGCAAATCGCGAGCGCGATGGAAATGCCGAGGTTCTTCACCATGTAGCTCGTGCCCTCGAGGAATACGACGCTCGTGCCTGTCAGCGTGAGGCGGTAATCTTCCGAAGGAAAAATGGAGTCGATGCGCGGCTTGAGGTCGTTGAGCAGGTCGCGCATTTCGATGGTGCCGATGTCCGCCATTTGGGCCGAAATCCGGGTCACCGCCTTCGCGGTGTCCATGAAGTTCGACGAAACCCCAGCCGCCTCATCCGAATCCGCCGCCGCTTGTTCCGTCCCCCGCAAGTAGGGTCCGATGAACGAGCGCTCCCGCCGGTTCGGCAACCGGTACCGCGCGGGGTCGCCGTTGTAGAAGGCTTGCATGGCGAACTTCATGGCATCGCCCGCACTCAACGAACGGCTGAACTCCGGGTACTCCGCAAGCAAGGCCTGCAACCGTTCCACCTTCGACAGCATCGACGGCGAGGTCGCCTTGCCCGGCTTGCCCGTATCGACCAGCACCTCAAACGGCATCGCCCCGTGGAACCGGTCCTCCATCCACTTGAGGTCCTTGATGACCCGATCGCTGTCGGGCAGGTCGTCGACGATGTTGCCGGTGGTCTGCATTTGGACCATTCCTGCGACACTGAACACGAGCACGGCCAGCGCGCCGAGGTACACCTTCGACCGGTGCCCTTGCACGATGTTCACCAAGTGGTTCACCCACACGAACATCCACCGGCGGTCCAAATGCCGCGTGTGCTTCGGCTTCGGCGCCGGCAGCCACAGCATGAGCGACGGAATGACGATGATGCTGATCACGAACACCGCGAGGATGTTGATCGACGCCACCACCCCAAAGTTCCGCAGCACGTCGGAGTGCGTGAAGATGAACGTGGCAAAGCCCAGCGCGGTCGTGAAATTCGTCAGGAGCGTCGCGTTGCCAACCTTGACAATCATCCGCTGCAGCGCCATCATCTTGTTCCCGTGGCGCTTGAATTCCGCGTGGTACTTGTTGACCAGGTAGATGCAATTGGGCACGCCGATCACAATCATCAGCGGCGGAATCAGGCTCATCAGCAGCGTGATGGGGTAGTCCAAAACCGCCATCGTACCCAACGACCACACCACCCCCGTGGCCACCACCACGAGGCTGACCCCCATGACGGTCGGGTTGCGGAAGAACAAAAACAAGAGCAGAGCGGTCACCAGCAGGGCCGCCCCGATGAAGTAGCCGATCTCGCCCTTCACCTTGTTCGTCATTTCGGTCCGAATGAACGGCAAGCCGCTGAGGTAAAGCGGCTGGTCGTGCTCCGCACTCCACGCGTCGGCCAGCGCCGTGATGTCCTCCACGACCTTGCCGCGCTTCTCCGAATTGAACAGCCCCGCGTCGAGGAACACCATCATCAAGGTGGCGTCCGCCGCTTCCGTGTACAGGAATCCCTCGTAGAATGGCAAATTGAGGACGGCCGTGCGGAGGCTGTCGGTGAAGGTTTGGTCCACCTCCCCTCCCACCTGCATCCGGCCCTGCGCCACCAGCGGACGCACCACAAACCGCCGCTCAGCCGTGTCCTTGTCCAACGTGTAGGCATGCGTCACCGAGAACACGCTGTCGATCATCGGCAACGCCACCGGATCGTCCACCCCATTGTCCGTCGTGTCCACCCGCACCGGCAACTGGCGCACCGCTTCCGTCAACTCATACCACGCCTGCAACTTCGCCGGCTCCGTCAGAACTTCGTTGTTCGTCCCGATCAGCAGGACATTGCCCTCCGCCCCGAAATGCTCCAAGAAATGGGCGTACTCCAAGGCCGTCGAATCGGTCGCCGGCAACAGCCCGCCGAAGGTGTACTGCAACCGCACGTCCGGGATCCGCATTCCAAAAAAGGCCGTCACCCCCAACAACACCAGCAACAGCAGGTTGCGGCGGCGGAGGACGAAGGAGGCGATGCGGTTCCACATGGGCGGGCAGGTCGGTGCGGGCGCACGAGGTGCGCGCGGTTAGAATCGACAAAGAAACGGAATGAAAGCGATTCCGCACTCCCGTCGCCTCCGTAACTTTGCGGCATGGAACGATTCGATGTGTTGGTCGTCGGCGGTGGGCCGGGCGGATACGTGGCTGCCATCCGCGCAGCGCAATTGGGCAAGAAAACCGCCCTTGTTGAGAAATACAGCACCCTCGGCGGCACCTGCCTCAACGTGGGTTGCATTCCGTCGAAGGCCCTGCTCGACAGCTCCGAGCACTACCACCAAGCGGTGCACCAATTCGCCGATCACGGCATCGGGGTCTCCGGCCTTTCGCTCGATTTCCCCCAAATGATCGCCCGGAAGGCGTCCGTCGTGGAGCAAACCACGGCCGGCATCGACTTCCTGATGAAAAAGAACAACATCACCCGCCTCGAGGGCTTCGGCAGCTTCGTCGATGCGCACACCGTGCGGGTGGCACCGGAGGACGGCCTTGCCGTGGAGGTGAGCGCCGACCACATCATCGTGGCCACGGGCTCCAAGCCCTCCGCCCTCCCCTTCGCCCAGCCGGACAAGGACCGCATCATCACCTCCACTGAGGCCTTGTCGCTGCCGGAGCTTCCGAAGTCGATGCTCGTCATCGGCGGCGGCGTCATCGGGTTGGAATTGGGCAGCGTCTACGCCCGCCTCGGCACCGAGGTGCACGTGGTGGAATACCTCGACGCCATCATTCCGACCATGGACCGGGCGTTGGGCAAGGACTTGATGCGTTCCATGAAGAAGC
>JALQTD010000006.1:0-17131 GCA_023264155.1 Flavobacteriales bacterium
TCCCGCCAATCCACCCGCCTCCGGTGCACCCACGGCTCGATGAAGCTCACAAAAAACGGCGTCACCGCCAGCGTCGCCAGCGCCACCGAAACCGAACTCACCTGTATGCTCGCAAAAAACGTCACCCAATGCGCCGCCGCGATCCAGCCCACCCCCACCACCTTCCAGCGCATCCCCTTCGGAAAGGCCTTGTACCCCCCGCGCGCCGCCAGCCACAACGCAATGATCCCCCCACCGATGAGCACGCGCCAAAACACCAACCGATCGGCCGGTAGCGTAATCAGTTTCCCGAGGATCCCTGTGAATCCGAAGATGATCACCGTGAAGTGAAGCAACCCCAAACTTTGCCCGCGCGTCATGCCGCCAAAAGTACCCGTAACTTCGGTTCACCAATGCACATGCGCACATGAAACTGCTCCCCATTTTGCTCCTCGCCATTGCGGGCTCTGCTGCAGGCCAAATCCAGTTGGACGGACAATTCGGCGATTGGGCCGACTCTCCCGATTGGGCCGGGGCCGGGGCCTATGCCGGCCTTTCCATGCAGTCGAACGATACGTGGCTCTACCTCCACATCACCTTCGCGGAAGAAATCGCGTTGGACGAAACCATCCTGCCGAACAACCAGGTCCTGCTCATCGACGCCGATGACGACCCATCCACCGGCGCGAATTACGCAGGATTGGGATTGGGGGTCGACGTGCTTGTGAATTGGCCCCAACGCACGGTGGTCCGCTACACCGGGGGGAGCGGATCGGAGACGTTTTACGACATCGGCATGCACACGGCACCGACCTATAGTTCAAATGAATTTGAACTTGCTGTGCGGCGCGCGGATTGCAACATGGGAAGCAGCAGTGCCGTGCGCATCATGTGGTACAGCGACGGCATCGCCTACCCCGCGGGCGGCGCGCTGCACACGCTGGCCGACACCCCCTACAGCTTCGAACCCCTGCCGTTCGAGCGGGCAGACGAAACAGCGGTACGCGTAGCGTTTTGGAACCTGAACGGGCGGGTTGGACAAGGCAACGCCGAAGCGGCGATGCAGCGCATTTTGGCCGCTACTGCCCCGGACATCATCGGGTTTTCTGAAGTCAGCAACACCTCGGCAAGCGCCATGGCAAGCCGCCTGAACGATTGGATTCCCCTCTCGGAAGGCAGCTGGAACGTGGTCAAGGACGACTACGACCTCATGGTCGCTTCGCGGTTTCCCATCGGGGCCAGCTTCCCGGATGTGTTCCGCAACTTTCCGGTGGTCATCAACGATGTGCCGGGGTGGGAAGACCCCCTGCTTTTCACCTCGAGCCATTTGAAATGCTGTGGCGGAGCCAGCAACGAGGCCCAGCGGCAATCCGAAGCCGATGAGTTCATGGCCTTCATGCGCGAGGCCTTTGAAGCCGGCGGGGAGCTCGAACTGCCTTCCGAAGCGCCTGCCGTGTTCGGCGGGGATTTGAACATGGTGGGGCTTGCGGGGCCGATCTATACCCTGGTCACGGGGGACATCTCCGATGAAGCGGCGAATGGTCCGGACTTCGGGCCGGATGCGGACGGCAGTGCGCTCACCGAATGGCCCATCCTGCAGAGCGACCACCCCTTCGATTACACCTGGGAAAACCCCGGCAGCGAATTCGGACCGGGCAAACTGGACTACCTCATCACCCGCGACGACGTGGCGCCCTTGTTGCACGGATTCACAGTCAACACGGCGCAAATGAGCGTTTCCCGGTTGTTTCAATATGGATTGAACAGTGGCGATAGCGAGGCGGCCTCCGACCACTTCCTCGTGGTGGGGGATTTGGCGGCGACGGGCAACTTGAGCGATGCAGATGCGGATGGGGTGCCCGATTTGTTGGACAACTGTGTCCACGTGGCGAACGCGGGGCAGGCCGATTTCAACGGAGATGACCTGGGGGATGCGTGTTCGGATTTGGACGGCGATGGGTTGAGCGACG
The DNA here is from genome assembly GCA_023264155.1 of Flavobacteriales bacterium. Classification (GTDB taxonomy): domain Bacteria; phylum Bacteroidota; class Bacteroidia; order Flavobacteriales_D; family Sanyastnellaceae; genus JALQTD01. The sequence continues at coordinate 1,950 of JALQTD010000006.1, forward strand.
CCGTGGAGTTGAATTTGTTCAACTCGAACCCCCTCGATGCCGACTCCGACGGGGATGGCATCGACGACGCAACGGAGTTGCTGAACAACGGCGGCGGCTGCACCGGGGATTTCAACCAAGACGGGCTGATCAGCATCGGCGATTTGCTCGCCTTGCTCGGCCAGTTCGGCAACCTCTGCTGAACACAAAAAAGGCGGAACCCGCGAGGATTCCGCCTTTTTCAACTGGGCTTGCAGCGCGTTACTGAACGATCAAGCGCACCACCTCGGGCGCTGGGGCGCCATCCGCCTCCAACTGAATGAAGTACATGCCCGCGGGCAAACCGGCAGTGGGAATGAAGACCGTGCCGGCGGCAACCGCCTGCGCGCTCCGGATGAGGGCGCCTTGGCTGTTGAACAGCGACCAGCTGCGGGCGCCTGTGGTCAGGGATACCGTTTGGCCTGCTGCTGCGGGATTGGGCCACAAATGCGCGCCGAGCTCCGTGCCTGCCTCTTCCACGCTCACCACGATGATGCTTACCAAGTTCGTGGTCTGCGACGTGCAGTTGCCGTCCGTGCTGCCCACGTTCAGCGTGATGGTGTAAACGCCCTCCTCGCTGTACGTGTAGTCCGGCACCTCCTCCTGGCTGTTGTCGCCGTTTCCGAAGGTCCAGTAGTACATGCCCCCACCCGTCGAGGTGTTGACCAAATCCAAAGGCCCATCCCCCAAGGTCCACGGCGACGTCACACTGAATTCGGCAATCACCGGCTCTGTCAAATCGAACTGGTTCCGGGGCGAAATGCGGTACTCCGAGAAGTACGGGGCCGTGAAGTCCCGCTGGTCCGCGATGCCCGTCACCCCGAAGGTGCCCATCGGAGCCGGCATGCCGAACACGTCGGTGTTGGCATCCACGCGCATCGTGTACACGTTGGCTCCGGTGGTGATCTCCACATCGAAGCTCGGCGTGGTGTTCGTCCATTGCGCCGGATTGACCAGCTCCACGCACTTCAGCTTCACCACCCGGGATTCCGTGTCTTCGTCCAATTCATTGACCAGCAAGGGCTCTTCCGTCGTGAAGCCGCTGCCTTCGAACAGCAGGGTGTCGGCGATGATTTGGGTCAAACCGCCGTACTGGTCGATGGTTCCCCGGATGCGCACGCTGTCGCCCGGCACCACTTGGGTGTAGCCAAAATTGGAAACCGGGCTGAACACGTTGATGCCGCCCGTCTGGTCGATGAGGGTGAACTGGAATGCAGAGGGGTAGTCGTTCCAACCGTGCACGATGCCGCGCAATTCACAGGCAACGCCCAACGAATCGGCCACGCCGTTGTTGTCGATGGGACGAACTTGAACGATGTCATAGGGCGGGTAGTCGAGGTCCGATGGGAGGATGTGGATGGTGATTTGGCCGATCAAAACCTCCACGCCTTCCTCCACGACCGTCAGTTCAAGCACCACATCCTCAAGCAGCTCGGGCTCCTCGTCGTTCACCGGCGCGAAGGTGAAGGACAAGTCGTTCAAGAGGCCCGTCTCAAACGTGAAGTCCAAGGGGTAAATGCCGGGGTAATCCTCGCCATACACGGCATCACCGCCCACCACATTCACCTGGACGTTCGCCTCTTGCAACGGGTAACCGACCTGCATCACCACCGAAACGCCGGAACCTTCCGCCACGTAAACTTCGCTCGCGGAGAAGCCCACTTGCATCGGCGGCGTTCCACCGCATGAAGCGCTGTGATCGCCGATGAAATCGAAGGTGTCCTGGGGGTACACGTCCCACTGCTGGCTGCCCACCGTCCAGTCCGTCGTGCCTTGGGAAACGTTCGCTTTGCGCACCAGGGTGTACTCGGCCATGGCGCCCGTGCCGTCGGCTACTTCGAAGGGTTCGCCGGGATCTGGCCCGATGACGCCCATTTGGTCAATCACCTCTTCGCCGTGCAGCAAGCGGATCACGTCATTGCCATTGAACCACGTGGCCTGGCTGACCAAATCCCCTTCCGCCGCAAGCTCCGGCGCCGCATTCGCATTCATCAGCACGAACACCTCACCCGGCGCCACGGTGCCCTCCAATGCCTGCTGGTTCGTCGGTTCTGTGGCCCCGTTGTTCCACGTCTCGATGACGTACTCGGACAGGTCAATTTCCAGCGGCGACGGGTTGTACAGCTCAATCGCCTTGTTGTTGCTGTTGCCCTCAATGTACTCGCTGATGAACAGTTCCTCGCAGAAGCTGCCGCTTTCGCAGTTCAAGATCTCCACCTGCAACGGGCTGGCCGACAAGCTGTCGCACGTCGCACCGGCCACTTCCGTGACGGGTTGGCCCGCTGCGAGGGTCGCCGCCACGAAGCCGTCCAAGGCGCTGACGCCCCACACCTCATACGTCCCTGCTCCCAAGGCCGAGAAATCATACAAGGGATACGTGACCGTGTCAAGGATGGCACCTGCCTCGTCGGTGATGCAGAAAATGTAGTCCGCCTCAAAGGCCTCGGAGGTGTAGCCGAAGGGGATGATGGCGTTTTCAAAGCCCGCGCAGCCGAGGGCAGTGGGCGTGCCTCCCGCATCGGTCACCACACCGCCATCGCAAGAAGGCGCCTCGCACGTCACGGTGGTCACCGTCACAGGAGCGGTGCAAATGGACAAGCACCCGTCCCCGTTGGACACGCCATCGAGGGGGCTTCCGGGAGCGGTGGTCGCCGGATCCAGTTCCGCATTGTGGGACACCGCCCACACGTCGAGGACGGCATCGCCGAAGCCCTCGAAGTTCGCGACCGTGCCCGGGAACGAAGCGATGATGTTGCCCGTCTCGGGGTTCGTGAGGAAGAGGGTCACTTGCGCGTCGGGTGCATCGGACGTGTGGGTGAAACCGACCTGAATCACGCCTTGATCGGAGCACACTTCAAGGTTCGCGGGATTGCCGATTTCGAGGAAGCCGCCGTCGCACGCGAGGATGTTCGAAATGCCCGGAGAAGGGGATTGCTGAACGAAGGCGGACTGGTCGAGGGGTGAGCCGCCGTCGGGGATGCGCGCTGAGCTTTGGTAGCTTGCGGCGCCGTTCGAATTTTCGTTGACTTGGGTTTGGCCTGGGACGAGCAAATTAATCAACTGCACATCCGTCGGCGTGCTGCTTCCATAGACGAACGCGTCGAGCAGGTCCTCATTCGTCGCTGCCGCACCGATGGGAAACGCGTCCACCGTGTTGTCATAAATGGCCACCGCGTCCCCGCCCGGCTGCATGAAATTCTCTGGCAAGACCAAATCTGCATTCGTCAGCGCAGGTCCGCCCGCCAGGAAAAACCCGTCCGCGTTCAGGCTATAACCATCGAGCGAAAACGACTGGTACACCGCATCCGTGGTGCCATTGAGGAACACCAAACTCATGCCGTCTAGGGACATGTTCGCCGGGCCGTACAACTCAACGAATTCGGCCAAATCAATGCCCGCCATCTCCGCATCCACTTCGTTGATGACCAACTGGCCAAAACCGGGCAAAACAAGGCCCAAGCAGGCCAACAAACTCCATGCTTTCTTGCTGAAAGACAAAACTTTAGAATAATCCATGCGGAAAAATTTGGATGGTCGGAAGCGCGAAATTACCGATTCGGCGGCAATGTTGAACGCATGGCTGTGTGAAGGTTGTGTTGTGCGGTGCAACCTGCGAGCGGCTTCTGCGTAACTTCGTGAGCGATGGCTCAGGGGAATGTGTTGCTCAACAAGCTGGATGCTTTCATCCGGAAGTACTACCGAAATCAGGCGATTCGCGGGGCACTGATTGCCCTTGCCGTTGCTGGAGTCGGTTTCTTGCTGGTCACCGGAATCGAGGCTTGGGGCCGATTCGGGGTGGCCGGTCGGACGGTGCTTTTTTGGGTGTTCGTGGTGGCGACGGGTGGTGCGGTGGTGCGTGGGGTGATTTGGCCCGTATTGCAGTGGACGCGACTCGCGGGGGGGCTTTCGTATGAGGAAGCAGGCCAAATCATCGGAGACCACTTCCCCGACATCGCCGACCGCCTGCTGAATACCCTCCAACTCCAACGGGCCGCCGAATCAGACTCCTTGAATACTTCCCGGGACTTGTTGATTGCCAGCATCGAGCAACGCACCGCCACCCTGCAGCCCGTGCCATTCGTTGCCGCAGTCAATGTCCGGGAAAACGTGCGCTACCTGAAGTTCGCCCTGCCGCCGCTAGCTGTGCTGGCTTTCCTGCTCTGGTGGCGACCGGACTGGGTGCAGGAACCCACGAGCCGGATCATCTCCCACCGCCAGGAATTCGTGCAGCCTGCGCCGTTTCAATTTGAATTGGTAAATACGGAGCTTGCTTGCGCGAAGAACAGTTCATTCACGATTGAAGTCCGGACCGTTGGGGACCAAATCCCCGCCCTCGTCCACCTCGAAACCCCGACCGGGCGTTTCCGCATGCAGCCCGCCCTCGCCGCCGGCGGCTTCACCTACCGCATCCCCGTGGTGCGGGAGGGGTTCACCTTCGAGTTTGTTTCGGGAAAATGGCGTTCAAAACAATTTGAACTGACGGCACTCCCGGTGCCGCGCCTCGAAGGTTTTTCCCTCCAAGCCACCGCACCCACCTACACCCAACGGGGGACCACCTTACAGGAGAACAACGGCGACTTGACGGTACCGGAAGGCAGCGTGCTCAAGTGGACGTTGACGGCGCAGGATTCTGACAACCTGCGCATGCGCTGGGACACCGCCTCCATCCCGCTCGAACGTGGACCCGCCGGACAATTCGTCGCACAGTTGACCGCCGACCGCGATGTGACCTACTGGATCATCCCAGAAAACCGCTCGCTCGGTGCGCCAGATTCCTTGCGCTACCGCATCCAAGTCATTCCTGACGGACGCCCGAGCATACAGGTGAAGGAGGTTGCCGACAGCACTTCCCGCGGGCTTGCTTACTGTTCCGGCAACGTCCACGACGACTACGGTTTTTCCCGGCTTGAGCTGCACATCCACTGGCTTGAAACCGCTGAGAACCGGACAGAAGCGCCGGAGGATTTGCGCATTGCATTGGATCGCCCGCGCGGCCGGGACGATGCGTTCTTCCACACCTTGGACTGGAAGGCGCTCGGCGTGATGCAGGGCGATGTGGTCGAATACGCTTTCGAGGTGTGGGACAACGACGGGATCAATGGGGCCAAATCCGCTCGCAGCACCACCCGCACCTTCTCCCCTCCTTCCGACAGCGACCTGCGCGAAGAACGCGAGGAGGAAAGCGCCGCCATCGAAGACCAAATCACCGAAGCCCTCGAGGACGCGAAGGAGCTCAGCCGCGAGATGGAAGAACTGCGCGAACGGCTGCGGGAGGACGACGATTTGGACTACCAAGACAAGCGCGCCCTGGAGGAGTTCCTGAAGGAGCAAGCCGCCTTGCGCGAGCAGATCCGGGAGCTGCAGGAGGCAAACGAGCGCAAGGACGATCGGGCGAACGAATTCACCGAGACGGAGGAGCGCATTTTGCAGAAGCAGGAGCAGCTTCAAGAATTATTGAACGAAGTGATGAGCGACGAGCTGCGGGAACTGTACGAGGAAATGCAGCGGCTGATGGAGGAGATGGAGCCGGATTTGGACCAAATCCAAGAGCAGCTCGACGAAATGCAGGTCGACCAGGAATCGCTCGAAAAGGAACTCGATCGGGCCCTCGAGCAATTCAAGCAAATGGAGTGGGAAGTCGGCATGGAAGAGGCCATGGAAGATCTCGCGGAGCTCGCCGAAGAGCAACTGCAGCTCGCCGAGGACACCGAAAACGAGAACGCCCCGAGCGAAGAACTCAAGCAGCGCCAGGACAGCCTCAACACGGCATTCGAGGACCTCATGGAACGGTTCGACGAACTCGACGAAAAGAACCAGGAACTCGAAAACCCGAACCCCACCATGGACCGCGAGAACGAAGAGCAGTCCATTCAGGAGTCCATGCAAGAAAGCTCGGATCAACTTGAAAAAGAGCGCTCGAAAAAGGCAGCCGAGCAACAACAGAACGCCGGGGAGCAAATGCAGCAGATGGCGCAGCAGATGGAAATGATGATGCAATCGAGCGCCTCAGAAACCTTGGAAGAAGACATGGATGCCTTGCGGGCGCTCCTCGAAAACATCATCACCTTGTCGTTCGACCAAGAAGCGGTCATGGAAGCCGTACGCGGCACCGCAGCCGATGACCCCGCGTATGTGGATCACGGGCAAACGCAGCAAAAGCTCCAATCCGATGCGCGCATGGTCGAGGACAGCCTCCTCGCCTTGAGCAAGCGCGTGACCATGCTCGCATCTACGGTGAACCATGAAATCGGATTGGTCAACCACCACATGGGCAAGGCACTTGGTGGATTTGGCGACCGCGAGACGGCCCTGATCACGGAACAGCAGCAATACGTGATGACGAGCTTCAACAACCTCGCCCTCATGCTCGATGAAGCGCTGCGGGCGATGCAGCAACAAATGGCTGAGGGGCAACCCGGCTCGGGTAACTGCCAAAAGCCCGGCGGCAATGGATCGCCCTCCCCTTCCCCAAGCGCTGGCGACATGAAAAAAATGCAGCAAGCGCTGGGTGAAAAACTGGAGCGCATGAAGGGCGAGATGGGCAAATCCGGCGGCAAAGGGGGACGGCAGATGAGCAAAGAATTGGCGGAGTTGGCCGCCCAACAGGCTGCATTGCGGCAGATGGCCGAGAAGAAGGCCGCGGAATTGAACCAAGATGGAAGTGGCAATGGGAATGGACTGAAGCAAATCGCGGCGGAGATGGAGGAAATGGAGCGGGATTTGGTCAATCGGGAGCTCAATGCGGAGTCCATCATGCGCCAACAAGACATCATGATCCGCTTGCTGGAAGCCGAAAATGCCGAGCGCATGCGCGGGGAAGACGAACAGCGAAAATCGCGCGTTGGCGATGATGACCTCGTTCCCGAAACCCCTCAAAACATTGATTATCTGAAGTTTAAGGAAAAATCGACGGAATTGTTGCAAACAATCCCACCTGAATTAGTTCCCTACTACCGCGAACGGGTGAACGAATATTTCAATAATTTGGACCTCGGTCCCGATGAACCCCAGCAGCCATGATCCAGACCATGCAGGAATTGCGTTTCCCCTCTACCCCTGACAACCTTTCAATGGTTGAGCGATTGATCGATGACTTGCGTGATGCGGGTTCGTTCAACGACGAATGCTACGGTGACGTGCTCATCGGAATGACTGAAGCAGTCAACAATGCCATCGTTCATGGAAACCGGCTCCATCCTGAAAAGGAGGTCTCCGTCGAATACGCCATTCAGGACAAAGACCTGTTCTTTCGTGTGACCGATGCAGGTGCTGGCTTTGACTTCGAAAACGTCCCGGATCCAACTGCTCCCGAAAACCTCGAAAAGCCCAATGGGCGTGGGGTTTTCCTCATGCGCCAACTCGCTGACGAATGCGAATTCCTCGACGAAGGTCGCGTCGTAGAGTTGCTCTTCCGCGGGGTGTACCTCTGACCCCGTCGCCGTTTGCTCATGGCCTCCATTGTATTTGATCGGCTTGATCATGCCCATCGGTTGAGGTCGATCAAACGGGTGCGACAATGGCTGCAGCAGGTCATCGAATCCCATGACCTGGAAGTCGGCGAAATCGCCATCATATTCTGCACCGACGAGGCCTTGCTGGACATCAACCGCAAGGCCCTTGATCACGATTACTACACTGACATCATCACGTTCGACCATTGCGTTGGCGACATCGTTTCCGGGGATTTGTACATCTCCGTGGACCGTGTGAAAGAAAACGCCCAACAACACGGCGCCACCGTCTACCAGGAGATGCTCCGCGTCTGTGTCCACGGTGTTTTGCATCTGTGCGGTCAAGGCGACAAGACGGAGGCTGAAGCACAGGTTATGCGCCAAAAAGAAGACCATTGGTTGAGCGTGTTCCACGTGGAACCCACATGATCCATCCCACCTACGACGTCATCGTAGTCGGCGCAGGACACGCCGGCAACGAAGCAGCAGCAGCAGCCGCGAACCTCGGAGCCCAGACGCTCCTCATCACCATGAACATGGGCGTCATCGGCCAAATGTCGTGCAACCCGGCCATGGGGGGCATCGCAAAAGGGCAAATCGTACGCGAAATCGACGCGCTTGGCGGATACTCTGGCATCGTCAGTGACGAAAGTGCCATCCAGTTCCGCATGCTCAATCGGTCAAAAGGACCCGCCATGTGGAGTCCACGCACACAAAACGACCGGATGCTCTTTGCCCAATCCTGGCGGTACAAACTCGAGCAAATTCCCCACCTCGATTTCCTGCAAGACATGGTCGAAACCCTCATTATCGAAGGCCATGAGGTCCGTGGTGTGGTCACAGCTATGGGCAACAAAATCCGTTCGAAAACGGTCATCGTTACTGCCGGTACTTTCCTGAATGGCCTCATGCACATCGGCGAAAAACAGTTCGGGGGAGGCCGCAGTGGCGAGCGCGCTGCGAAGGGCATCACGGAACAGCTCGTTGCACTCGGATTCTCGAGCGACCGCATGAAAACCGGCACACCCCCGCGGGTGGATGGACGGAGCTTGAACTACGGCGTCATGGAGGAACAACTCGGCGATGCAGATCCCCAGCGATTCAGCTTCATGGACACGCCAGTGCTGAAAGAACAACGCAGCTGCCACATCACGTACACGAACGAACACGTGCACGATCTGCTGCGCACGGGATTCGATCGGTCCCCGATGTTCAACGGTCGGATACAAGGTCTTGGCCCCCGATACTGCCCCAGCATCGAAGACAAAATCGAGCGTTTCGCCGACAAGGACGCACACCAAATCTTCGTAGAGCCGGAAGGGTGGAATACCGTCGAAGTCTACGTCAATGGCTTCTCAACCTCACTGCCCCAGGAAGTGCAGGTCCAAGCGCTGCGTTCCGTCCCCGGCTTCGAAAAGGTCAAGTTTTTCAGGCCCGGGTATGCCGTAGAATACGACTTCTTCCACCCCACACAGTTGCACCACAGCCTGGAAACAAAAGCCATCTCAGGACTCTATTTCGCAGGTCAAATCAACGGCACCACCGGATACGAAGAAGCGGCATCTCAAGGCCTCCTCGCGGGAATCAACGCAGCACGTTCCACGTGGAACCATGCCCCTGTCGTGTTGGGTAGGGACCAAGCCTACATCGGAGTGCTCATTGATGACCTCGTAACAAAGGGGACGAAAGAACCCTATCGGATGTTCACCAGCCGCGCTGAATTCCGCATCCTCCTTCGACAGGACAACGCCGATGAACGGCTCACGCCGCTGGCCCAAGAAATCGGTCTAGCTCAAGAAGATCGCGTACGACGGTTTGAATCGAAGATGGACCAAATCAAACATCTCAAGAAACGACTCCACACCACATCCATTGATCCCGACCGCGTCAACCCCTACCTCACCCAACAAGGTTCACAACCCCTTTCGCAAAAGGTGAAAGCCGCCTCCCTCATCGCAAGGCCGCAAGTCGAATTGGAGCCGTTGATGAACCACCTCGATGCAGAACTCCAGCCCTCCCAGTTTTCAAAGGAATCCATCGAATCCGTCAGCATCGCTGTGAAGTATGCCGGTTACATCGAAAAGGAACGGGAAATGGCAGAGAAACTGAAACGACTTGATCCCATTTCCATACCGGAGGACTTCGATTTTCAATCCATTTCAAGTTTGAGCGCAGAAGCACGTGAAAAACTCTCAGCAGCCCGCCCAACCAACCTCGGTCAAGCCAGTCGCATCTCGGGCGTATCCCAATCCGACCTCGCTGTGCTCGTCGTTCGCTTCGGTCGGTGATGTTCCACGTGAAACCATCGCGGTCATGTGCTGTTTTACGCCATTTCAGCCGTTTTAAGCGACTTTCTCACCTCACGCAGGCCCTACCCTATAAAATCAAAGAACGTGGATTTTCATAATCCATTCATTAACAATGATTTAAACAAACACCCTCCTGAGCGCACCCCCACGGGCATAGACAACCCCTACCTTTGCCGAAAAATTTACACCATGGACATTCAAAGCGTACTCAGCACGCTCGGCATCGCCGACCACAATGACGGTGTCATGATCGGCACCGAGAAGTTTGGAAGCGGCGAGACCATCGACTCCATCTCCCCGGTCGACGGCCAACGCATCGCCTCATTCAGCACAGCCACCCCCGAAGAATACGACCGCGCCGTCGAGGCGGCGGCAAGCGCACAAAAGGAATGGCAACTCGTACCCGCTCCGAAGCGCGGCGAAATCATCCGCCAGTTTGGTGAAGCCTTGCGGAAGTACAAGGAAGCCCTCGGCACTTTGGTTTCCTACGAAATGGGCAAGAGCTTGCAAGAAGGATTGGGTGAGGTACAAGAAATGATCGACATCTGCGATTTCGCAGTGGGCCAAAGCCGTCAGCTGTACGGCATGACCACGCATTCTGAGCGGCCCTTCCACCGTATGTACGAGCAATACCACCCCATCGGCGTGGTGGGCATCATTTCCGCCTTCAACTTCCCGGTAGCGGTTTGGTCTTGGAACACGGCACTGGCTTGGATTTGCGGTGATGCGTGCGTTTGGAAGCCTTCTGAAAAGTCAGCACTTTGCTCCATTGCGTGCCAAAACATCTGGAACGAGGTGGCGACGGCGAACGAATTGCCTGCCGGACTTTCCTGCATCGTGAACGGTCGCGCAGACGTGGGAGAAGCGATGAGCAACGACGGCCGCGTGGGCCTCGTCAGTGCTACCGGCTCGACGCGCATGGGCAAGGCGGTGGCGAAGGCCGTTGCCGGCCGATTGGGCAAGTCGTTGCTTGAGTTGGGCGGCAACAACGCTGTCATCATTACGCCAGACGCGGACTTGAAAATGGTCATTCCTGCCCTCGTCTTTGGGGCAGTGGGCACCTGCGGACAGCGCTGCACGAGCACCCGCCGGTTGATCATCCAGTCGTCCATCTACGACCAGGTTATCCAGCATTTGGTCTCCGCTTATGGTCAACTGAAAATCGGCGACCCGCTCGATGAAACGAACCACGTCGGTCCCTTGTGCGACCAAGGCGCGGTCCAAATGTACCTCGATGCCTTGCAGGCCGTCACCGATCAGGGTGGCAAGTTCCTCGTTGAAGGAGGCGTCATGGAAGGCGATGCGTACAGCAGCGGTTGCTACGTGAAGCCCGCGATTGCCGAAGCCACGAACGACATGCAAATTGTCCAGCACGAGACCTTCGCTCCCATCCTCTACGTGATGAAGTACGAGACCCTCGAAGACGCCGTCGCCATGCAGAACGGTGTCGTCCAGGGATTGTCATCCGCGATCATGACGAACAACGTCCGCGAGTCCGAATACTTCCTCTCTTGCCAAGGATCCGACTGCGGCATCGCCAACGTGAACATCGGTACCTCAGGAGCTGAAATCGGTGGGGCCTTCGGCGGTGAGAAAGAAACCGGGGGTGGCCGTGAATCCGGATCCGACGCCTGGAAAGCGTACATGCGCCGGCAAACCAACACCATCAACTACGGCACCACCTTGCCCTTGGCCCAAGGCATCAAGTTCGACCTCTGATGCGCGCAGCCCTTTGGGCCTGGTTGACAGGCTTGAGCGTCCTCGTCCTTTCTTGCGGAAGGGATGGGGACGCTTTTATTCGCGGAAAGGTGCAATGGGTGTTTGCACTGAACGACTCCACCGCAGTGGAGATGACCGGACGCATCACCCGCGATTCCTTGATTTGGCACAACGGTGGTGAGGAAGTTGTCGCAGTGCGAAGCGGCGACACGACGTGGACCCTTCACCCGTTCGATGGGCTTGTCAGCGGCACGTGGGAAGGGGGGCATTTCCGCGGCCGGTGGACCGATCGGCAGCGCGGTGACTACCATGTGGCACTTACGGGAACCGCTTGCGCGGACTGTACGCCCTCGCCTTGGCCGGATACCGCACCTTCGAGCGCATGGGACTTCTACTTGCCCAGCAGCGACACCGTTGCCATGGGCACGCTCATGCTCCACGATGACGGCGGCCTGTGGGCGGGCACGATTGCCACTCCAACGGGCGATTTGCGGTTCTTGACTGGGCAACGGACGGGCGACGCAGCCGAACTCCACACCTTCGACGGGGCGCATTTGTACCACCTTGCTGGGCGCACCGAAGGGTCGGCTTGGACGGGCACCTTCCACTCCGGCACGCATTACGCTGCACCTTTTCGCGCGCAGCGGCTTTCCGAAGTGCCAACGCTCAGCGCCTCTGAGGCTGAATTGAGGCCAAATGAGCCGTTTTCCATGGCGATTTACAACCAAGCCTTGGAACAGGAGATTTGGGACCTTGATGACCTTCCTAAAGAAGTCACGGTCATCGACATCATGGGGACGTGGTGCCCCAATTGCCTCGATGAAATGCGCACCTTGCTGCAACTGCACCGGGAATACCCTGACGTGGGATTTGTGACGGTGGCGTTTGAGCGCAATGCGACCGCGGACCCCGTGGCCGCCCACACCCGTTTGCTGCGCTACGTTGAAGCGCTGGACATTCCGTGGAGCGTCGCGCTGGGGGGCGATGCAGACAAAGCCATGGCACAGGCCGCCTTCCCCTTCCTCGAACGGGTGGCCAGCTTTCCCACCACCCTGTTCGTCCACCGGGACGGGCGCATCCGCACCCATTCCGGGTTCAACGGCCCGGCCACCGGCGAAGCATACGGGGAAGAACTCGACACGTTCCGGGCACACCTCGACGCCCTGCTCGATCGGCCTTAACGGTCCGCCGGGAAGTCGTTCTCCACATCCACCACAATCCGCTCATCGCGGTTCACCAATTCCCAGGCCGTGTGGAAGATGAGGCGACCAATCTCCGCCGTCTTGTCGAACAGGATCTTCTCCGTGTCGTCCCCGGGTTTGTGGTAATCCTCGTGGACGCCTGAGAAGTAGAAAATCACGGGGATTCCGTTCTTCGCGAAGTTGTAGTGGTCGCTGCGGTAGTAGAAGCGGTTGGGGTCGTTGGGCGCGTTGAAGGTGTAGTCCAACGCCAGTCCTACATGCGCCGCATTGGCGTCCTCGCTGATTTGGTGAAGCTCCGTGGACAGCTTGTCGCTGCCGATCAAATACACGTAGCGCTCGTCGTCCGCATGGGCGTCATCCACCCGGCCGATCATGTCGACGTTGAGGTTCGCGATCGTCTGTTCAAGGGGCCAAATCGGGTGGTCCGCATACCATTCCGACCCGAGCAAGCCCTTCTCCTCCCCGACCACCGTCATGAACAGGATGCTCCGACGCGGTCCCTGGCCCGCCCGGTCCGCCTGCACGAAGGCATCGGCCAGTTCCAGCACCGTCACGGTGCCGGAGCCGTCGTCGTCTGCCCCGTTGTGGATTTGGCCATCGATGATGCCCACGTGATCGTAATGCGCCGTGATGATCAGCAGCTCGTCGGCCAAATCCGGATCCGAACCCCGCAAATACCCCAGCACGTTGTGCGCCGTGACCGGCGTCCGGGCAGCCGTCATTTGGTAGTTCCACGTGCCCAAAAGCCCACGCTCGAACGCCCCACGCTTCATCGCACGCTTCCGGAGCTTCGCCAGGGGCTTGAAACCGGCATGATCGAACCACTCATCCAAGGTCGATTCACCGAGGTAGAACAACGGCAACGTCTGCTCGTCGGATTCCGGTTCCTCCTCCCGCACGAGCGACAGCGATTCGCGCGTCAGCCACGGCTTCATCCGGCTGCGCATGGTGGCGTAGTCCGAACGCACCACGACCAGGCCCGCGGCGCCAAATTCGGCTGCAAGGGCGCGCTTTGCCTCGGACGATTCCGACCAGCGCTTCTCTTGTTCCGGATCCGTGAAGTAGCTGTCCCCTGCGGCATCGGTGGGCGTCCCGTCGAGGACCACCACGATTTGGCCTGAAACATCCAAGCCCTCGTAATCATCCCACCCTGCGATTTGGACCCCATACCCTGCAAAAACCAGCGGCAAATCCTGCATCACCGGGGCATCCAAACCCGGGTAAAAAACGAAATCATCCAGGAACGTGAGCGAGTCCACCTCCCCTTCCGGGAAGACCACCTGAGCGGCCGCATCCGGCGCCTGCGACTTCATCAGCTCCACCTCTTGGAAATACGTCTGCCCATCGTACTGGGCCAAACCCAACGCCTCAAAGTGCTTCGCAATGTAGTCCGCAGCCATCTCCGCTCCCCGCGTGCCCGTCTCACGTCCCTCGTATGCATCGCTCGCGAGCACCTCCAGATGCGCCTTCAAATCCGCGGGCTTCACCTCCGCTGCAAACTGCGCTGCGTCCTGGGCAAACAACTGGCCGACAGACAACAAGCCCGCCATCAACAGCGCCGGAATCTTCGCCACCCGGCGCGCATGGCGGCCTCCCTCAAACTCCGCAGTGATGAACGCCTGCACAATCTCCAAGGCTTCATCGGTGGAAACGAAACGCGCGGGAATGCACACTACGTTCGCATCGTTGTGTTGCCGGGCCAGCGCCGCAATCTCCGGGGTCCATGCGATGCCTGCGCGCACACCTTTGTGCTTATTCGCCGTCATGGCCACCCCATTCGCCGAGCCGCAGATCAAGATTCCCAAATCCACCGCACCCCCTTCTACATCGGCCGCTACTGCATGGGCAAAATCCGGGTAGTCGACCGATTCTGGACCGTCTGTTCCCCGATTGACAAAGGTGTGCGCACCACCGAATTGATCCATGATGCGTTGCTTAAGTGCTGGGCCAGCGTGGTCCCCTCCGATCGAAATGTTCATGTGCCTGATTTAGGCCCGCAAGGTAATTCACAGGCCCACGGTGGAGACCTTTCAAAATCGGTGAAAAGCTCGTGATAACATTCGCTTGACTTTCTCTTGGACTTTCCCTAAGCCGGACAAACCCCTCCCCTTCCAAATTTTTTAGCCGCTTTCTTCAGACGTCTTTTCACCGAATCCGGGGCACTTTTCTCACAGCCCGCTTCCCGATTTTTCCTCCAACTGCAGGTTTCCCACAGCCGTGAATAACACTGAACAAAAGCCCTCCACCCACACACAATCAATGCCTTCTAATTCACAACACCCGTTCAGAACTCGGAGCGAATTGCCGAAAACTCATCTTTCCAAGCGAAAACGCCTTTCGCTATTCACCGTTTCCACACGCTAATAGTGATGATGGTTTTCTCTTTCTAAGAAAAAAATTCATCATACATCACTTGTTGGAAAACCTTCACGCTTGCTCGTTGGGAGTGAAGCCCAGTCGCGGGATATTTGAACCATGGCCCC
>JALQTD010000006.1:17141-35462 GCA_023264155.1 Flavobacteriales bacterium
TGCAAGGTTGCGGTGTGTGCGGTGATGTTGTTCACAGTTGCGTCGCTGTCCGCGCAATCGGATTCCATTCCGGGGTGTGCGTGGACCCAATTCACCTTTGAATCAGGCCAAATCTCGTCAGAAGGTTGCCTCGTCAACGGCCAACCCGAAGGCCGATGGAAAACCTACCACCCCGACGGAAGCCTGGCCAGTGAAGGATTGCGGGTGAACCACCAGCTCGAAGGCGTTTGGCGGTTTTACTACGAAGCGGGCGGGTTGGAGCATGAGGTGCCTTATGCGGCTGGCCGATTGAACGGCACCGAACGATTTTATGCCGAAAACGGCGCCTTGAAGGAGGAGAAACCGTGGGTGAACGGGGTGCTGGAAGGTGAGGCGTTGTGGTACCACGCGAACGGTAACCCAGCGAAGCGCGTTCCGTTCGTGGGCGGAATTGAGCAGGGGTTGGGTTGGGAATACGATGCCGCAGACGGTCGGCGCATTGCGCGCCTCGATTACAACAACGGGTACTTGCGCGGAGTGGAACGGATCAACCGCTACAACCAAGCGGGCCGGAAAAAAGGAACGTGGTTGGTTTGGAACGACCGCGGGGTGTTGATCGAGGAGGGTCCGTGGACCGACGGCCAGCGGCATGGGGTGTTCATGTTTTACGACGCAAAAGGCGAGTTGGACCGGCTGGAGCGCTACGAACACGGGGTGTTGCAGGCCGATGATGCCACCACGCAGTTGCTGGACATTCGGCGTTCCTATCACGAAAACGGAGAAGTCGCGCGCGTGGGGGGGTACGGTGCGGATGGGCCGGAAGGGGTTTTCCGGGAGTACGATCCAGAGGGCAACTTGGTCGGGGGCGAAGTGTACCGTTCCGGGGTGCGCGTGGCGGAAGGCATTACTGAGGAGAACGGCTTGCGGGCCGGGGCTTGGAAGCTGTATTACGACACGGGTGAATTGTTCGGTGAAGGGGCGTACGCCGAGGGCTTGCGGGATGGGCCGTGGCTGTTCTACAACCGCGATGGTACGCTGGCCCAAGAGGGCAATTACCGGTTGGGAGCGTACCACGGGGATTGGACGTGGTATTATCCCAACGGCGATGTGCATCGGCGGGAGGCGTACCGGAAGGGCGAGGAGGACGGGCTGTTTCAGGAATGGAATGCAGCGGGGGAATTGCTGCTTGAGGGGGAATACGTGGAGGGCGAGCGGAACGGGTTTTGGGTTACCCAAGTGAACGACCACCGGGAAGAGGGACTCTACGTGGATGGCGAGCGGCATCAGGAATGGGTCCACACGTTCGATAATGGCCAAAAACAATTCCAAGGCCGCTACGAACTCGGCCTGCCCCTCGGCAAGCACATCACCTGGAACCGCGACGGCACGCGCAATTGGGTCGGGAATTTCGAGGGCGGTGTCCCGGATGGCGATTGGATCTACTACGGCGAGAACAACCAAATCGTTCAAGTCCGCACCTACGCGATGGGTAAATTACTGAAGGTAGACGGCATCAAAGTGGACAAGAAATGACGGATAATGCCCTCTTCGACCTCCTCCCCGAGGCTACCTTCCGAATTGAAAATCAAATCATTGAGGCCATCAACAAGCGCGCCTTGATGATGTTGGGAGCCGAGGCCAGTGCGTGGGTTGGGCAGCCGTGGTCCGCCATCAGCGCGGTGCATTTTCAAGGGCTGAAGCTGCCTGAATCGCCGGAACAGCACGCCCTGAGCGCAAAGAACCTCATCACCGCGCTCGACGGATCCCACTTTCATGCAGAATGGAAGTGGAGCCACCTCGGCGCTGCGGCGATCATTGCTCAGTTCCGCGACATCAGTGAGCGCATCTTTTTCGAAGAGGCCATTCGAGAATCCGAGCAGCGCTTCAAGTCGTTGAGCATCCACGCCATGGAAGGCATTGCGCTGTTGGATGGCCAAACCATCATCGACAGCAACGAGCAGTTCGCCCGCCTATTCGGATTCAAGCGCATCCAAGAAATCCTCGGTACTTCCGTCCGGGAATTCATCCGCGAGCGCGACTGGCGCCGCATTTCAGCCCGTTCCCAATACGGAAGCCGCTGCGAAATCGAAGTCGAAACCGCCACCAAACAACGGGTGCACCTCGAGGTGACCATGGCCGAGTCCACCGATGATTCAAACGGTCACCCGGTGCTGCTCATTTACGACATCACCGAACGCAAGCGCACTGAACTTGACTTGCTGCAAACCAAGGAACGCTTCCGGCTGTTGGTCGAAAACAACCCCATCGGCTTGTTTTTGCTCGTCGATGGTTTGGTGAAATACGCCAACGGGGCGGCGTTGGATTTGGTGGACTGGGCCGAAGACGAGCTGTTCGAACTGGATTTCAAGGAGCTGTTCATCGAAGGGGATCACGGCCGCTTGCAACGCGAACTGACCCGCACCCGCGAGGGGGCTTTAACGCCTTACATTGAGTTGAAAATGAGGCGGCTAGATGGCCGGGAAATACTAGTTGGCTTGCGCATGACCCTTTCATTTTATGACCGCAATCCGGCTGTCCAGGTCACGGCCGTTGACCTGTCGACGCGGACGCAGTTGCTACAAGAACAGCTCCGGGCCTCGATTGCCGAAGAAAGCAACACCTTGCTGAAGGCCGAAATCGATCGGCACAAGGAAACCCAACGGCGCCTGCGCGCTGCCGAGTTGCTCAACCGGTCCATGATCGAAAGCTCGATCGACATGATCATTGCGTTCGATCGCGACGGCCAGCTCATTCAATGGAACCACGCGGCTTCGGTCGAGTACGGCTGGAGTTTCGAGGAGGCGAAGCTGCTTGAATTCCGGGCGCTGTTCGCCGATGACGAAGAGGCTGAAAGCATTTTGGCGGATTTGGTGAGCGACCATTATTTTGCCGGCGAGGCCCAAGGTATCCGCGCCTCGGGTGAGGAGTTCAACATCCTGATGTCGGTGGCGTCGATGCGCGATGATGCCGGCGAGGTCATCGGTTACGTGGTGGTGGGACGGGACATCACCGACATCAAGTTGGCGGAGCAGGAATTGAGGGAGAGCGAGGAACGCTACCGCGACATCCTCGAATACGCCACAGACGTCATATTCCTCGTCGATGGTTCCGGAACCTTTGTTTACGCGAACCCGGCTTTTTTCCGAACCTTGGGCTACGAAACGGCTTCGATCGAGGAGTTGAAGTTGGACCAAGTCATGCCCGAGCTGGAGATTTCCCCGGGAACCGATTGGATGGAAGTCCTCGAGGGCACCCGCGATGAATGGGTGTTCCGCTCAGCGAACGGGACTTCCTTGCTCATGCTCGGAAGCGCCTCCGTGCGATACGATGCGAATGGGGACCGCGTGGGCTTGCGCGGCATTTTCTTGGACATCACCGACATCCGCCGCCACGAACGCAGCGCGCGCATCCAATCGGCCAAGCTGCAATCCATCTTCAACTCCACCCGGTATTTGCTGATGTTGACCATGGACCGGTCGCACCAAATCACCACCATCAATTCGAACTTCCAGGAGGTGTTTCGGGACCAGTTCAATGTGGACGTGCAGTTGGGCACGCAGTTCACGGAACTGTTTTTGGCCTTGGCGGACAAGGAGTTGTACCAAGGGCAATTGTCGCTGCTCCAAAACGCGTTCACCGGCCGAACACAGCAGTTCGAAATCGCTTTGCAAACGCGCGACGGTTCCATCCGCTGGTTCATCGTGTTCATCAATCCGGTGTCGAGTGAGGAACACGAAACGGAGGAAGTCAGCTGCATCGCTTACGACATCACCGATCGGAAGGAAATCGATCAGCAAATCCGCAGCGCCTTGAAGGAAAAGGAAATCCTGCTTCAAGAGGTGCACCACCGGGTGAAGAACAACCTGCAGGTGATTTCGAGCATGCTCAATTTGCAACGCCGGTTCGTCAACGATCCGATGATGCTGCAGGTGCTCGACGAAAGCACCAGCCGCATCGCTACGATGAGCTACATCCACGAAAGCCTTTACCAAAACACGGACTTCAGTTCCATCAGTTTTTCAGAATACCTGAAGCGATTGACCGTGAATTTGATGAGTAGTTATGCACATCAGTTGGATCCGGTGGAGTTGGATACCCAACTCACAGAACTGCACTTGAATCTGGAACAGGCGATTCCTTGTGGTTTGATTGTCAATGAGTTGGTTTCTAACGCCATGAAATATGCCTTCAAGAACATCGCCGATGGGGTGCTGCATTTGCGGGTGGAACGGCAGGGTGAATTTGTTGAAATCGAAGTGGCGGACAACGGCGTGGGCCTCCCAGATGATTTTAACTTTGACACGAACGATTCACTGGGGGTCTATTTGATCCAAGCGTTGACAGAACAAATTCAGGCTGAATTGATTGTGCGCAGTTCTTCGTTGGACGGCGAGCACAAGATTTCCCGTGGAAGTTCGTTTATCATTAAGTTTGTACCCTCCAGTTGAATTGAACGAACATGCCGATTAACATCTTAGTCACCGAGGACGAAGTCATCGTCCGGAAAGACATCGAGCGGTGTCTCACTAGTTTGGGATACAACGTTGTAGCATCCGCTGACAACGGCGAAGACGCAATTGAACTGGCGTTGAAGCACAAGCCGGATTTGGCCCTCATGGACATCATGATCAAGGGCAACATGAACGGCATTGCGGCGGCAGAAGAAATCAAGCGGAACATCGACATCCCGGTGGTTTTCTTGACGGCTTATGCGGATGAGAACACGCTGAGCGAAGCCAAGATGGCCGAGCCACACGGCTACATCCTCAAGCCGTTCAAGGACGTCGACATCCAGACGGCCATTGAAATGGCGCTGCACAAGCACAGCAAGGAGCAGGAACTCAAGATGGAGTCCGACTTCCTTCGGAGCATGGCCGAACACAAGGTCGACACGGAGATCATTTTCGTCAAGAACCGCAGCCGGTTGATGCGTGTGAAGAACGAGGATTTGCTGTTCATCGAAGCATTGAAGGACTACGTGGTAGTGCACACGCGCACCGAGAGCTACACCATCCACAGCACCATGAAGGAGGTCGAGCGCAAGCTGAACAGCAACCTGTTCATCCGGGTGCACCGCAGCTTCATCGTCAACCTCGAGGCCATCGAAAGCATCAAGTATTCCATGATCAAGATGGAAGACATCGAGAAGGAAATCCCCGTGGGCGGATCGTACAAGGACGTCCTCGCTTCGCGGATCAACTTGCTGTAAACGCAGTCCGCACGTTGGATTTGAAAACCCGCTGAGGCCCAGGTCGCAGCGGGTTTTTTTATGCCTTGAGGTAGGTCGTTTGAATCAACCCGGACGGGTAAACGATGCGGTCTTGGGCGAGCCAGCCGGGGGGCAGTTCTCCGGTTGGAAAGAGTTCCACTCCCGCGTGGAGGTGAACGGGTATAATGGACAAAACGATGCGGTCGATGAGTTCGGCTCGGAGCAGTTGATGGGCGATGTCGGCGCCGCCTTCGCAGTAGATTCCTTTGCCGGGAAGGCATTTCAGTTCGCGCACGTGGTCGGCGGGAGGGCCGGAGTGCACCACGGTGTGGTCGGCTGTCGTGTTGAGTTGTTTGGAGTAGACGAAAACGTGCTTTCCAGCGTGGGGATAGGGCACGCCCATGTCCAGGACAGACGCGTAAGTTTTGCGGCCGACCACCACGGTATCGATGCCCTCGGTGAATGCGGCGTATCCGTAATCTTCCCCCGCTGCCTGGACGCTTTCGAGGAAATCGAGGCTGCCACCGGGGCCGGCGATGAATCCGTCCAAGGAGGTGGCAATGTAGAGGGTAACGGTCCGCATGTGAGCAAGTGAACTTCAGGAGATGGCCACCAAGGTGGGGCGCGGAAATCGCAAAAAAAAACGGCTGCATCGTCTTCTGATGCAGCCGTTCTGAGCTCCCCCTGCTGGACTTGAACCAGCGACCCTCTGATTAACAGTCAGATGCTCTAACCAGCTGAGCTAAGGAGGAATATTCAGGGCGGCAAAGATACAACTTTTTCTGCGAAACCAAGACTTCTCGTGAAAAATTTAGCACCCTTGCTGATGAATAAAACGGATGGGCACCTGAAAAGGTTTCAATTCACAGAAAAATGGGGTCAGGGCCTACCTTTGCCGCGCTAAACTCAGAAAGTCATGAGCCTGATTATTGTAGGTACAGTAGCGTTTGATGATGTGGAAACGCCTTTCGGCAAGTCCGGCCGCATGGTCGGTGGAGCGGCCTCGTACATTGGGCTGAGCGCTGGTCATTTCGTCAAGGAACAGCATTTGGTTTCGGTCATTGGTGACGATTTCCCGCAGGAGTTTTTGGACGAATTGCAAGCCCGAGGGGTGCGGCTCGATGGGCTCGAGGTGCGCCAGGGTGAGAAGAGCTTTTACTGGTCGGGCAAGTACCATTTTGACATGAATTCGCGGGACACGTTGGCGACGGATCTGAACGTCTTGGCGACCTTCGATCCGAAGGTGCCAGAGGCCGCGAAGGGTGCGCAGTATGTGTTGTTGGGGAATTTGGATCCGAAGGTCCAGTTGGCTGTTTTGGACCAAATGCCCGAGCGCCCCAAACTCGTCATCCTCGACACCATGAATTTCTGGATGGACATCGCCCTGGATGCGCTGAAGGAGGTGCTGAAGCGGGTGGATGTGCTGACCATCAATGACGAGGAGGCACGCCAATTGAGCGGTGAGCACAGCTTGGTCAAGGCGGCGAACAAGATCCACACCATGGGACCGAAGACGCTGATCATCAAGAAGGGCGAGCACGGTGCCCTGCTCTTTGAAGGGGGCCGGATGTTCTATGCGCCGGCCTTGCCGTTGGAGGATGTGTTGGATCCAACCGGAGCTGGGGACACGTTTGCGGGGGGATTTGCCGGCTATTTGGCGGCGACGGATGACCCGACGTTCGACAACATGAAGCGGGCGGTCATCATGGGTTCTGCCTTGGCGTCGTTCACGTGTGAGGCTTTCGGCACGGAACGGTTGATGGCCCTGAAGGCGGAGGAGCTCGAGGGCCGCATCGCGGAATTTGCGGAACTGGTGAACTTCGGGCAGGCCTGAGGCCGGCTCAGGGAGCGGGGTTCAGGCCCGGAAGCCAGGGCGTGGGGTCGAGCGGTGCGCCGTCGACCCACCACTCGAAGTGGCAATGCGGGCCTTTCGAGGTGGTGCCGGTGCCGCCGAGGATGGCGATGGCTTCACCAGCGCGCACGACATCGCCCGGTTCGTGCAGCAAACTTTGGTTGTGCTTGTAAATGGAAATGCGGTCGGCCTTGTGCTGCAAGGCGATGACGTAGCCGCCGTCGACGGTGTACGAAGCCATCAGGACGGTGCCGTCATCGACCGCATGGATGGTGGCGCCTTCGGGCGCGACGAAATCCACGCCGTAGTGCCCAGCGGTGGCATCGTAGTTGGCGCTGGCCGGGCCGTTGACGGGCCGGAAACTCATGCCGCGGCTGTGGATGGACTCGGCGCCTTGACGGCGCAGGGCGAAGCGGTCCTCCTCTTCAATGCGGGCGCGCAAGGCTGAATCGGTGGGTTCTGTGCTGAAATCAAGGTCGATTTCGGACGTTACCAGGCTGTCTACGGCGATGGCGAGGTCGCTGGTTTCCGGCACTTCGCCGCGGAGGATGGAAGAGAGGGCGGCGAGGTAGCGGGTTTGTTGGTCGAGCACGCGGAGGGCGCTGTCGGCGGTCTGCCGGGCGGCTTGGGCATCGTCGCGCGCGGTTTGGGCCAAATACCCCGGCACCGCCCACTCGCGCAACGGCGTGTGCGCCACGGTGAAGTACGTCAAGGACGCGATGCTGCCCAACAAGGTCGTCCCCGCGAGGGCCACGCCCCACCGGGAAATCCCGATTTGCCAGCGCTCAGAATACGTGGTGCGTTCCTGCAACGAAAGCCGGAAACGCTCGAGCCACCACTTGCGGAAACGGGAAGATCGGGACGGGTTCACGCGGCAAATATCGGGTTTTGGCCAAATTGCGCGTGCAACCCAAGGCGACTTCCTTCCGTTTGGAATAATTTAGCAGATTCGGCGTTACCCTACCGCACATGACCACCCTGAGACGACTTTTTCCTTTCGCCGCCCTGGCCCTCCTCTTGTTCGCCGCTGCCGGATGTTCCAACACGCGGGATGGACGCGCTTACCGGGTGTACCACAACCTGCACGCCCATTACAACGGTTTTTTCTACGCCACGGAGGCCATGGAAGAGGCGGAGGAGAGCATGTATGCGGAATATGAGGAGAACTGGGACGAGATCTTGCCCATCTTCATTCCGGTGGATGAGCAGAATGCCCAGTCGGTCTATCCGCTGATGGAGCGGGCCATCGAGAAGTGCACCCGGGTGGTCGACAAGCACACCATGCAGCCTTCGCGCCGCGACCAAAAGGACCTGAAGTGGCCGGAGTTGAACAAGTGGATCGACGACAATTACGACATCATCGGACGGGCCCACCTCATCAAGGGGGACGCGATGAAGGCAGAGGAGGTCTTCCAATACCTGATTCGGACGTTGGATTACGATGATGCGCAGGCGTGGGCGAACGCGTGGCTGGGCCGGACGTACATGGCGATGGATGATCAGGTGCGGGCGAACACGGCGTTGATGAAGGCGGTGTCGTATGACGATGTGAAGGACGAGAATCGCTTGGCGTTTGCGCATTTGGTCTACGCCGCCTACTACTTGCAATACGACCAAATCGAGTCCGCGTGCACGCAACTCGAAGCGGCCATCGCCCACACCCCGAAGAAGCGTGACCGGGCGCGCAACCTGTTCATCCTCGCCCAATGCCTCGAAGCATCAGGCCGCTCTGAAGAAGCCATCGAACGCTACAAGGAGGTCGTCGACCTGCGCACCCCTTACGAACTTGAGTTCTACGCAAAAATCAAGCAAGCCATGGCGTTCGATCGCCGCGGCGGGAACAGCGAGCCCATCGTGGAGCTCCTCGAGGAAATGCTCGATGACCGCAAGAACGAGCTCTACCAAGACCAAATCTACTACGCCCTCGCCGAGCTGGCCCTCGAAGAGCGCCGCCGGGACGAAGGGTACGACTTCCTGTTCCAATCGCTCGAAGTGAACGGGGAGAACGAGCGGCAGCGGATGAAGAGCTACTTGCGGCTCGGGGACCTGTTCATGGAGGATTTGAACTACGTGAGCGCGCAGGCTTACTACGACAGCGCGGTCACGTACATGGACGAGGAGGAGGAGCGGTTTGATGAGGTCAGCGGCCTTGCGGACAACTTGACTTCGCTCGTCGGTCATTTGCAAACCATTGAAGAGCAGGACAGTTTGCTCGCCATCTGCGACCTCGATGAGGGCGACCGGGAGGACCGGATTGCGGAGATCATCGCGCAGATGGAGGCGGAAGCGGAGGCGGCGCGTTTGGCGGCGGAAGCGGCGGCGGCCGCAGAAGTGGCGGCAGCAGGTGAGGGGGGGGCGGGCATGTTTTGGCCGTACAATGGGCAACTGCGTTTGCAAGGCCGCCGCAACTTCCAGGAGTACTGGGGAGATCGGCCGTTGGAGGACCACTGGCGCCGTTCGCAGAAGACGGGCATCGCGTTCACGAATGACCAGGAAGTCGCCGAGGAGGCCGTGGAGGAAGCGGCGGTGGAACGCTCCGGCATTCCTACGGCGGAAGAGCTGTTGGCGGGGCTGCCCTGTGATCCCGAAGAGCGGGATTCGAGTTTGGCCTTGATTGCGGAAAGCTACTACCTCGCGGGCGTGGATTACAAAGAGAAACTGGACGATCCGGAGAACGCCATCGACAGCTGGGAAACCCTGGTGGACCGCTTCGAGGACAGCGACTACCACCCCACTGCGTACTACCAATTGTACCGGACGTACCTGCAACGGGAGGTGGAGGAGAATTACCAAAACCCGTTCTGCGGCACCTGCAATTCCGACTATTGGGCCGAGCTCGTCAAGACGAAATACCCCGGGAGCGAGTGGGCCATCCTCATCGAGAATCCGGAATTTGCGGACGAGGAGGAAATGCGGCGCGAGGCGGATCGGGTGGCGTACGAGGCCTTCCTGATGCGCTATTACCAGAAGGACTACCAGCAAGTGCTGTTGGACATCACGCCGGTCATTGAGAACGAGCCCGGGAACCACTTTGCGTGCCAGTACCGCTTGCTGCGGGCGCAGTGCATCGGGGGGTTGAGCTCGCGGACGGGCGGCGACCGGACGTCCTATTATGAGGCGCTGTATGTGGTCGTGGATTCATGTCCGGAGACGGATGAGGGCGAGTTTGCCTTGTCGTTGCTGACGGAGTTAGGCGGGCTGCGCAAGGGCGTGGAGGAGGAGAAGGAGCCGGAGGTGGAGGAGGAGTCGCCGTTTGCGTGGAAGCCCTACCTCGAGCATTACTTCGGCATGATCGTGCCGGTGGGTCGGGGCGATGTGGAGGCGTTGAAGGCGACGATTGCGGATTTCAACAGCGAGTACTTTTTGTCCCAAAACCTGCGCGTAACCGCCAACCTCATTGACCGCAATCACCAGATCATCCTCGTGAAGAGCTTCAAAAAGCAGGTCAACGCGCTCGACTTCTACCGCGTTTTCGTCGCCAACCGCGAAGAGCTCATCGAGGTGAACAGCTCGGGCTACGACCAGTTCATCATCACGAGCGAGAACTACGTCGAGCTCTTCAAATCGAAGAACATCGACGGTTATATGGAGTTCTTCGAGGAGACCTACCTCACTGAAGAGAAGTGATTTGAAGCGCGATCCACGGTTTTGAACGTATTTTTGTGAACATGATGGGATCTGGAAAAAAGCAAGCCCGCTTCGAGACCGGTTCAGAACGGGCGATCAACCGCGTGGCGGAAGGAACGTCCATGAAGGGCACCTTGACGTGCGAAGCCAGTCTCCGCGTGGACGGTACGTTTGAAGGCGAATTGGAGACGAAAGGGCGGTTGGTCATCGGTGCGGCGGGTTCGGTTTCCGGCACCATCCGGTGTGCCCAATGCGAAGTGGAGGGCCGGTTGGACGGTGAAGTGGTGGTGGAGGAGTTGCTGGCCATGAAGGCGGGTTCGCGCATCGAAGGCGAGGTGAAGTACGGGCAGCTGTCGGTGGAGGAAGGCGCCGTGGTTACGGGTACCTTGCAATTGGTTTCCAAGGTCAAGGACTTGACATCTTCCGATCGTCGCAAGGACCGCGGGGCGGTCGAAGCGACGGCTTGATGTACTGGCACGACGACAAGTCGGGTCGGGGGAAAACGGACCCGGCCTTCATGCGCTTCATGTCCATGGCCTACCAAATGGGCGCAGCCATCGGCTTGGGTGTTTGGTTTGGGATTTGGGCGGACGGCCGCTGGCCTGCGGCGAGCCCCCTTTTCACAGTGGCGGGTTCCTTGCTCGGCACTGGCATCGCTTTGTACGTGGTTATTAAAGAGGCATCGAAATGAAAGCTTACGGTTGGATGGGTTGGCTGGGATCGGCCGCGCTGTATGGGGGGGCTTGGGCCATTCCCGCCTCGCGGGCCTTTGCGTCCTCGTGGGAGTGGCCTGCGCTGGTGGTTGGGTACGCGTTGATGACGGTCTTGCTCATCGGGTGGTTGGAAAAATCGGCCCAGGCGTCTCCGATGCGTTTCGTGGCTGCCGTCAATGGGGCGACGGCAGTGAAATTGTTGTCAAGCGTGGCCTTGGTGACCATTTATTTGGTCGCTGGGGGCCTGCACCGGGTGCCTTTTGCCATGGGGTTGTTCGCGGCGTTTGCTTGGAATACCGCGCGTTTCGTTTGGGTAAGCCAAACCTTTTCCCGTCCCCAGAACACCGCCGACCGCCCGGATTCCGCACCCTGAAAAGAAATTGTTCAAAATCTGTTGAGAACGCGGCGTGATGACTATTTTTGCGCCGAATTCTTGAGACAGCTTTCGCATGTTCAAACGCCATACTCCCATTCGCTCTTTCGTGTTGACGGTCTTCGCGGCAGTTGTAGCCTGGGGATTTGTGAGCGCTCAGGATCACGCGCATGGCGCACACGGTGGCCACGCTGACGTTGCGGAACACGCTGCGGAACATGCGCACGAAGGTGACCACCACGGATCACACGACGAGGCGGAGTTCAAGGCAGGAGAGTTCATCGTGGGGCACATCGCAGACGCGCACGACATCCACTTGTGGGGCCACACGCACATTCCGCTTCCGGTTATTCTCTGGACTTCAGAGGGGCTGGACATTGCGATGAGCAGCAGCTTCATTGCCGAGGGCGATCACCACGGCCACGCCGACCGAACGTATCACAGCGAATCCACAGGGGTCCACTACACCATGCACGGGTCAGAAAAGCAGGCGCACGGTGAAACGATCCTCGCGGGAAGCATCACCGCTGAAGGGGTGGACGTGCTGGACTTGTCGATCACGAAATCCGTGTTTGGCATGCTGCTGATCATGGTGTTTATGCTGTGGCTGTTCGGCTCCATCGCGCGCAGCTATAAAAAGCGCGGAACGGTGGCCCCCACCGGAATGGCCAATGCCCTGGAGCCGCTGATCATCTTCATTCGTGATGAGGTCGCGAAGCCCGCTATTGGAAAGCACGCAGACAAGTACTTGCCCTTCCTGTTGACGGTCTTTTTCTTCACGTTCTTCTCAAACTTGTTGGGCTTGATTCCGTTCATTGGCGGATTCAACATCACGGGCACCCTCGGCATCACACTGGTGATGGCGACCCTGGTGTTCTTGATCACCAACTTCACGGGGAACAAGCATTACTGGGGACACGTTTTGTGGATGCCAGGGGTTCCTGCTGGCGTGAAGGCGCTCATCCTCACGCCCATTGAGGTCATCGGTTTGTTCTTGAAGCCCACGGTGTTGATGATTCGTTTGACGGCGAACATCACAGCAGGCCACATCATCATCCTCGCGTTCACCAGCTTGATCTTCATCTTCGGTAAAGGAGGAGAAGAGGCCGTGGCCGGAATGGGCATTGGGGTGTTCTCAACCGCATTCATGATTTTCATGTACCTGTTGGAATTGCTGGTTGCATTCCTCCAGGCCTTCGTTTTCACCTTGCTTGCGGCCCTCTATTTTGGAGACGCCAAGCAGGAAGCTCACCATTGAATCTAGAAATCCATCCAAATCCAAACTCATGGAATTGTTGACCATCCTTCTCGAAATCGGACAGGGCCTCGCAGGCCTCGGTGCAGGCGCAGCCGCAATTGGCGCTGGTATTGGTGTAGGCCGCATCGGCGGATCTGCATTGGAAGCTATGGCACGTCAGCCTGAAGTGGCCGGTGACATCCGTTCGAACATGATCGTTGCTGCGGCACTGGTCGAGGGTGTTGCGCTGTTCGGTGTGATCGTTTGCTTGCTCGTAGCACTCGGATAATCCGATGGGAGCGCTGTTAAGCCCCGCATTCGGGACTGTTATTTGGGCTTCGATCGCGTTCATCGTGGTCTTGCTCTTGATGCGTCGCATGGCGTGGGGACCCATCCTCAAGGCCTTGAACGACCGTGAAGAGAGCATCACCGCTGCTTTGAACGAAGCGGAGAAGGCGCGCCAAGAAATGGCCACCTTGTCCGACGAAAATGAGCGCCTGCTGAAGGAGGCTCGCAAGGAGCGCGATAGCATCCTGACAGAGGCGCGCGAAACGGCCACGCAAATGGTTGCCGAAGCCCGTGCGAAGGCACAGGCCGAGGCGGATCGTGACTTGGCGAATGCCCGGGATGCGATTGCCGTTGAACGCAAAGCCGCTGTTGCCGAATTGAAAGCTGAAGTCGCCTCCCTCTCCATCGACATTGCCGAGCGTTTGATGCGCCAGCAGTTGGAGCGGAACGACGAACAGCAGCAATTGGTGAACAAGCTCATCGACGAATCCCCTCTTAACTGATCCCATCATGTCAGCACCACGCGTCGCTTCCCGATATGCCAAATCACTGCTCTCCCTCGCGGAGGAAAAGCAGCAGCTCGATGCCGTCGAAAAGGACATTGAGTTGGTGTTGAATACCGTTGCTGCAAGCGATGAGCTGCAACTGGTTTTGGCATCTCCGGTATTGAATGCCGACCAGAAGCAGCGGGTATTGGATGCGGTATTCAAGGAGCACTTGAGTCCGCTGATGATGGAATTCATCACCATCTTGGTGCGCAAAGGCCGGGTGTCCATTTTGGCTCCGATCGCTGAAGCGTGCACCCAGATGCTCCGCACCATGAAGGGCATTCAGTCCGCCGAAGTCATCACCGCTGTTCCCCTCGAGGGCGCGGCGAAGGATCGCTTGATGGCGGAATTGAAGCGCCTGCACGATGGTGAAGTGGAATTGAAAGAAACGGTCAACCCGGACATCATCGGTGGCTTCGTGCTGCGGGTGGAGGACCGGATGTTGGACGCTTCTGTGCGCCGCAGCTTGCAACGCTTGCGCCGCGAATTGACTGAACACGATTACGACCCCGAATTCTAATTCGGGATCCATCAACCAGAATAACTGGCCACCATGGCAGAAATCAATCCAGCCGAAGTTTCTTCGATCCTCCGCGAACAGCTCGCAGGAGTCAAGTCCGCTGTTGAACTCGAAGAAGTGGGAACAGTCCTCCAAGTGGGGGACGGAATCGCCCGTGTTTACGGTCTGACAAACGTGCAATCCGGTGAGCTCATCGAGTTCGAAAACGGCATCCGCGGCATCGCGTTGAACTTGGAAGAGGACAACGTCGGTGCGGTATTGCTCGAGCCTTCAGGCGACCTGAAGGAAGGAGCATCCGTGAAGCGTACGGGTCGGATTGCTTCTGTTCGTGCCGGTGAAGGCATGTTGGGCCGTGTGGTCAACATGTTGGGCGAGCCGATTGATGGCAAAGGACCCATCAAGGGCGATTTGTACGAGATGCCGGTGGAGCGCCGTGCGCCAGGTGTGATTTACCGCCAGCCGGTAGCCGAGCCGTTGCAAACGGGCATCAAGTCCATCGATGCGATGATTCCGATCGGCCGTGGCCAGCGGGAGTTGATCATCGGTGACCGCCAGACGGGTAAGACCACGGTGGCCATTGACACGATCATCAACCAAAAGGAGTTCTACGACGCAGGTGAGCCGGTGTTCTGCATCTACGTGGCGATTGGCCAGAAGGGTTCCACCGTCGCGGGGATCGTGAAGACCCTCGAAGAGGCGGGTGCACTTCCCTACACTGTGGTCGTTGCGGCTACGGCATCTGACCCTGCACCGCTGCAGTTCTACGCACCGTTCACGGGTGCCGCCATCGGCGAGTACTTCCGCGACACCGGCCGCCCGGCATTGGTGGTCTATGATGACTTGTCGAAGCAGGCAGTGGCTTACCGTGAGGTGTCGTTGTTGCTTCGCCGTCCTCCAGGACGTGAGGCGTACCCCGGTGACGTGTTCTACTTGCACAGCCGTTTGCTCGAGCGTGCAGCGAAAATCATCGGCGAAGACGACATTGCAAAGGACATGAACGACCTGCCAGAATCACTGAAGCCGGTGGTGAAGGGCGGTGGTTCGTTGACGGCTTTGCCAATCATCGAAACCCAGGCGGGCGACGTCTCGGCCTACATTCCGACGAACGTTATTTCGATCACGGATGGCCAAATCTTCTTGGAGTCGAACCTCTTCCTGAGCGGTGTGCGCCCTGCCATTAACGTGGGGATTTCCGTGAGCCGGGTAGGGGGTTCAGCCCAAATCAAGTCCATGAAGAAAGTCGCCGGTACGCTGAAGCTTGACCAAGCCCAGTACCGCGAGCTCGAGGCCTTCTCCAAGTTCGGCTCCGACCTCGATGACGCCACCAAGGCGGTCCTCGGAAAAGGTGAGCGCAACGTGGAAATCCTCAAGCAGGACCAAAACTCGCCCATGTCGGTCGAAGAGCAAATCGCCATCATCTACTGCGGCACGAAGAACTTGCTCCGCAGCGTCCCCGTCGACAAGGTGCGGGCGTTCGAAGCTTCCTTCCTCGAGTACATGCGCATGAAGCACGCCGACACCTTGGCGCAGCTGAAAGCCGGCAAGTACACCGACGAGCAAACCCAAGTACTCGAAGCTGCCGCGAAAGAGGTGGCGGCACAGTACGCCTAATCGCTGACCCATGGCTGGAGGACTCAAGGAAGTACGCGAGCGGATTTCATCGGTGCAGAACACCATGCAGATCACTTCTGCGATGAAGATGGTGTCTGTTGCGAAGTTGCGCCGCGCCCAGGATGCCATTACCCGGATGCGTCCGTACGCGGACAAGTTGCAATCGGTTTTGGCCAACGTGAGCAGCTCGCTCGCCTCCGGTGAGGGAACCTACTCGGAGCAGCGACCAGTCAAGAAGGTGCTGTTGGTTGCCGTCACCTCGAATCGGGGGCTGTGTGGCGGCTTCAATAACAACATCATCAAGGAGGTCCAAGTGGCGATGGGTGACACGTCAAAGCAGTACCACGTGCTGCCGTTGGGAAAGAAGGCAAATGACGCGTTCCGCCGCCGTGCCGAGTTGCGCCCGGAAGGGTTCGCAGAAGACACGTGGAACATCTTCGAAGACCTGAATTTCACCGCCGCGCAGGCAGTGGGCGACGTGATTTTGGAGCAGTTCGCAAACGGGACGTACGATGAAGTGCGTTTGGTCTACAACAAGTTTGTGAACGCCGCAGTCCAAATCCCGACGAACGAGGCCTTCCTTCCCCTCCTCCCCGATACGACCGAGGAGGCAGCGGGTGAAACCGAGTACATTTTCGAGCCATCGCGCGAGGAAATTGTGGAGCGCATCATTCCCAATTCACTGAAAATTCAGTTGTACAAGGGCTTGCTCGAAAGCCACGCTTCCGAGCACGGCGCGCGGATGACTGCGATGCACCAAGCCACGGAGAACGCTTCCGAGCTGCTGCGCGAACTGCGCATCTCTTACAACAAAGCGCGTCAGGCGGCAATCACGACAGAGATCCTCGAAATCGTCGCCGGTTCCGAGGCCCTCGACGGCTGATTCGGCCGCGGAAACCGCATTGAAAAAGCCTGCCCGTGTGGCGGGCTTTTTCACGTTCAGACGTGTCGTAGTTTCGCCTCATGGGATTTCGGTTTCGCATCTTGCTCGGCATGTTGGCCATCATCGTGCTGGCCATCGCAGGTACAGCCTTGGTGGCATACGAGTTCGATCGGGAGCAGCAGGAGGTGTATAACCGGCTGCGGTTGCAGCGGAAGGAGGCCTCGGTGGAGCGCAGTTTGGAATATGTATTCAACCGGCATGAGGGACCTTGGACGGACGAGGATGTCCCAGCCTTGTTCTCGGACCGCATTTGCGAGCTGTCTGACATTCACGGGCTGAGCATCAGCTTGTACAATCCCCGGGGTGAGCTCCTCATCAGTTCGCTTTTCGGTGCCCCGAGTGACAGCACAGCCTTGCTCCGGGTGCCGGATGAGGTGATGGGCGATTTGACCGCAACGCAGGAGGCGGAGGATGGCCAAGACGTGGATTACGGCGATTTCGTAATGGCCTACTGGAATTTCCGGGATGAGCGCGGCGAGGTGGTGGCCATTGCCAACGTGCGGTATGACAAGCGCCAAATGGAAGCGAGCGGTTTTGCGGCCTTCGTCCAACGCTTGGCCCCGCTCTACATCCTCTTGTTCATCGGTGCGGGCTTGCTTGCCCTCCTCATCACCAACAGCATCGTCCGCCCATTGGCGGCCCTGCGTCAGCGACTCGGCGACTTGGACCTCCAAGCTGAACAGGAGCCGTTGGTGTACGACGGAGAGGACGCCATAGGCGATTTGGTCCGCCAGTACAACGCCCTGCTGCACGAGCTCGAAATCAAGGTGCAGGCCCTCGCCCAAACCGAGCGCGAGGGCGCCTGGCGTTCCATGGCCATGCAGGTCGCCCACGAAATCAAAAACCCGCTCACCCCATTCAAGTTGGGCATTCAACAACTGAACCGCGCGGCTCAAGACGGCCGCACAGACCTCGTTGAGCGCGTCGAGCGGTTCACGAGCATGGCGGTGGCCCAAATCGACGTGCTCTCTGCCGTT
This sequence comes from Flavobacteriales bacterium, assembly GCA_023264155.1. Lineage (GTDB taxonomy): Bacteria > Bacteroidota > Bacteroidia > Flavobacteriales_D > Sanyastnellaceae > JALQTD01. The sequence continues at coordinate 35,019 of JALQTD010000006.1, forward strand.
GCCGAGGACTTTTCGAGGATGGCCAGCATCGATCCGACCGAGTTCATCGACGTCGATTTGAATGAAGTCCTCCAATCCTGCACCGATTTGTTCGGGGGTGATGACGTGGAATTCACCCCATCAGCCAATCCGATGCCCGTTCGGGGTTCCCGCGCGCACCTCATGCGGGTGTTCAACAACCTCCTCTCGAACGCCGTGTATGCTGTTCGGGAGTCCGAGCGATCGGATGGATTGATTCAAGTGAAAGTGAATCGTGCGGGTCAGGGTTGGACAGTTCAAGTCAGCGACAACGGCATTGGCATTGATTCAAGTAGGATTGAACGAATCTTTGAGCCCCGATTTACAACGAAATCGAGTGGCTCAGGCCTGGGATTGAGCATGGCGCGTTTCATGGTCAATCACTTTGGAGGAAGTATTTCAGTTCAGTCTGAATTAGGCCAAGGC
>JALQTD010000070.1 GCA_023264155.1 Flavobacteriales bacterium
ACCTCGTCGCGCGTCACTTCGCGCTTGAGGGACAGGTGCAAGATGGCGAGGGAGCCGTTGGGCGTGGGCACGCGGACGGCGTTGGCGGTCAGCTTGCCCGCCAATCCGGGGATGACCTTTGTTACGGCATTGCCCGCGCCCGTTTCCGTGATGACCATGTTCACCGCTGCGGAACGCCCGCGCCGGTGCTTTTTGTGCATGTTGTCGAGCAAGTTTTGGTCGTTCGTGTACGCGTGCACCGTTTCGATGTGCCCATTTTCCAGGCCAAAACCGTCCTCAATCACCTTCAACACCGGGCTGATCGCATTCGTCGTGCAGCTCGCCGCCGAGTAAACGTCCTCGCTGTCCACGGCGACCTCGCCCTGGTTGATGCCATACACGATGTTCGGCACGCCCTTGCCCGGCGCCGTCAGCAGCACCTTCGCCACACCCTTGCTTTGCAGGTGCAGCGACAAGGCCTCCCGGTCGCGGAAAACGCCGGTGTTGTCGATGACGAGCGCGTTCTCGATGCCGTAGGCCGTGTAGTCGATGGCGGCTGGGTCGCTCGCCGTGATGATTTGGACCCGCTGGCCGTTGACGAGGATGCACCGGGCGGCGTAATCCACTTCGATGGACCCGCCGAACTCGCCATGAACGGAGTCGTTGGCCAGCAAGTCCGCCCGGTTCTTCAACGAGGCGTCGTCGATCTTCCGCAGCACCACGGCCCGCAGCCGCAACTGCTGGCCCTTGCCGGCTTGGCGGATCAGCTCGCGGGCGCACAACCGGCCGATCCGGCCAAACCCGTACAACACGACGTCGCGCGGTTCGAGGGGGTGTCCTCCTTCGAGGTGGTTGAGCTTGTCTTGCAAGAACGCCGCCTTGCTTGCGAAGTTGGGCCCCTCGGCGAGCCATTCTGCGGCCAGTTTGCCGAGGTCGATTTTTGCCGGTGCCAGCTCCATCGTGCAGAGCAAAGCAGCGAGTTCGGCGCTGTCGAACACCGAAATCGGTTGGCCGACGACCTGCGCGGCGTACCCGTGGAGGCGCAGGATTTCGGAGGTGTTCACGTTCACCAGGTGGTTGCGGAACAACACCAGTTCCACGGATTGGTCGAGCAACAACTTGCCGATGCAGTGTTGCAGGTCAACGGCTGCCCGTTGTTGGCTCACGAAACCTTCCAGTTCATTGCTGTAGGTTTCCGTCGCTTGAGTAAGGTCCATTCAGACGGTTGGTAAGGATGAAAAAAATGCTTCAACGCGGCGATCGTTTTCGCCACGCGCCGCAAAAGTACGTTGCGCGCTACGGGTGCCCAAGGCCGCAAGAAGTGCCGTAGATTGCACGCAATGAAAAAGTTCCTGTGGGCGGTGCTCGCCTTGCTTGTGGCGGTGTTGGTTTGGTCAGCGGTCCAAATCCAATCGCTCCAACCCGATTATTCCTTCACCCGCGTCACCGAGGCGGTCCAAGCCCCCGTGGACATCCGCTTCGACGAAATCGGCGTGCCGCACATTTACGCGGAAAGCGAACCCGACGCGATGTACGCCCTGGGCTACGTCCACGCTTCCGAGCGGCTCTGGCAAATGGACCTGCTGCGCCGCGCGGGCGCGGGTGAACTCGCGGCCCTCCTCGGCCCGGACATGGTCGAGAACGATCAGTACTTGCGCACGCTCGGCATGCGCGAAGCCGCGGTCCGCACCGCTGCCGACTTCGAGGCCTCCGCTCCGGCGCCCATCCAAGCCGCCATGCACGCCTACCTCGACGGGGTCAACGCCTACATCGCCGAAGGCCACCGCCCCCTCGAGTACCGCCTCCTCGGCGCTTCCCCCGAGCCTTTCACCCCCCGCGACGTCTACTGTTCGACGGGCTTCATGGCCTACTCGTTCGCCATCCATTTGAAGACGGAGCCCATCCTCGATTGGATGAAGGGCGCGCTGGATTCCGCGCGGTATGCCTTGCTGGCGGTGGACCAAACCGATTTCACGCGCATCCCAAACGACGGCCCCGCACCGCGCGACCTGACCGCCCTTTCGGCCCGCGTCGAACGGCTCGACGCCCTGCGGCCGGTCCCGCAATGGCTCGGCTCGAACGCCTGGGTGATCAGCGGGGAGAAAACGGCGTCGGGGGAGGTGATTTTCTGCAACGATGCGCACATGGCGTTTGCCCAGCCTTCGGTTTGGTATGAAGCCCACATCGTGACGCCCGAGGTCGAATACTACGGCAACCACCTCGCCGGCCTGCCGTTCCCCGCCATCGGCCACACGCGCGACCACGCCTGGGGCATCACCATGTTCGTCAACGACGACATCGACCTCTACCGCGAAACCATCGACGGCGACCGCTACCGCTTCGGCGACCAGTGGCTGCCCATCGAGGAGACCACCGAAGTCATCGAGGTGGCGGGGGATAAACCCGTGACGTTCACGCTCCGCAAAACCCACCACGGCCCGCTCATCGAAGACGACCTCGCCATGTGGTGGACGTTCACGCAATACCCGGAAAACCGCATCCACGAGGCGTTCTACGGATTCTCCCGCGGCAGCGGCATCGCCTCCTTTGCGGACGCGGCGGCGCTGGTGCACGCGCCGGGCGTGAACTTGATGTATGGGGACAAACGGGGCGACATCGGGTGGTGGGCCAGTGCCAAGCTGCCGGTCCGTCCGCCACACGTGGACACGAAGACGGCCATCGACGGGAGCGATCCCGCGAACGATGTGCAGGGCTGGCACCCCTTTGCGGACAACCCCCAAACCGTCAATCCAGCCCGCGGGTTCGTCTATTCCGCGAACAACGCCCCCGAACCGCGCGACAGCTTGCGCTACCCCGGGCATTATTACGCGGGCAACACCCGGGCCGCGGCCATTTACGCCGCGTTGTCCGCCCCCAAATCCGATTGGACCATCGCAGCATCTCAGCAGCTGCAGCTCGACGACCACTCACCGGTTTACCGCGAGAACGCCGCGCGCATGGTCGCGTTGGCCACTGCGGCGGGCGAGGAGGTGGAGCCGTTTTTAAAGGGATGGGACGGCGGACATGGGGCGGGGGATTTGGCCCCCACGCTTTATTACCGGTGGATGTACCGGACCATTCAAGGGGCGATGGCGGACGAATTTGTGCATGCCGCCGGGGAAGTTGCTGCATCGGAGAAATTCGAGTCGTGGCACAAAACGATCGTCAGCGAAAACACCTTCCCGCGGTTGCTCACCGCGGAGGACTCGCCGTGGTGGGACAACGTGCTGACCGAGCAGGTCGAATCGGCGTCCGACGTGGTCGCGAAGGCTTTGGTACGCGCGCGGGAGGACCTCCGCAGCGCTCTGGGCGAGGACGTTGAGGGTTGGCGGTACGACCGGCTGCACACCGTGACCCACCGCCACGCGATGGCCGATGTGCCGGTGGTGGGGGAGTGGTTGAGCGTGGGCCCCTTTGGCCTGCCCGCAGCAAAGGATGCCCTCAACAAGTACGAATTCAAGTTGAAGGAGGCGGTGGATTACGGGGTGTTCTCCGGTCCTTCCATGCGCATCGCCATCGATTTCAGCAACGTGGACGCTGCGGAAAGCATCCTGCCAACGGGCCAATCCGGCAACGTGTTCAGCCCGCACTACGCCGACCAAGCCGACCGCTACCACAGCGGTGCGTTCCGCATGATGCGGATGGACGCTGCCGACATCGAAGCGCACACGACCGCCCAAGCCCGGATCACACCAGCACCTTGATGGCTGTCGCTCCTTCGTGCGGGGAATTTCGTCGGAATTTATTTGCTCTGCCGCAAGTTGAATCCGACGGAGAGCGTCAGCCGGTACCCCGTGTTGCGCATGCGCACTTGATCGAAGTAATCGCTCGCGTTCATGATGTCGGAAAGCCCGGAGTTCCTCGGCCCTTGTTTGTCCGGCACAAACGCGATGTTAATCGGCAAGTTCAAATCCCCCTTCGTGTAATTGTAGCCTAAGGCAAAAACGAAGCTCAGCCCAGAGGCAGAAAGCGAAGGGCCGGTTGCGAACTCGAATCCATTCTCAGAGCGGATGCCCACCAAGCTCGACATGGACGGCAGGAACATCCCCTTCTCCATGCCACCGATCAGTGCAATCCATTCCACCAAGCCCACGACCGGTCCCCCGTGTCTGCAAACCGCGACTCCCACTGCCACCCGTACTGTGTGGTGTAGGTAAAGGGCACCGCCCCATCCGTCAAGTAAGTGAGCGAATCCATTTCGTGGATGCGGTTCAAATACTGCGCTGTACTCCCTTCAGAGAGGTAGGTTAGGCCAAATCGCGGCCCAGACATTTGGTTTACAGAAGTGTTCTCCGGTACAGAGTTGAACCCCCAATTTTGATCCGATTGACCAAAGGATAAGGTGCTCAATATCAACAACAAAAGGGCAGGAAATATCCGCATAGTACGCGTGGTTTTGCAAGCAAGTTAAGTGCAGGAAGCATGCGAAAACTGATTGGCGTCAATTTTCTGGCCGCATCGCCCGCGTCGAGGACATGAAAAAGGGCACCCCAGCTCGATGCCAAGGTGCCCCGAATCCCATCCGGAAAACAGCCTTATTCCGGGCAGTTCGTTCCGAAGTCAACCAAGAACAAAAGCATGTCGCCGATCGATACCGTTCCGTCGCGGTTGATGTCCGACGGACAAGCATTTACCTGGGGTAACATGCTGTAAACCAAATCCACCGGGTCCGGAATGCCGTTGCCGTCCGTATCTGCTGAAGTCGGAGACAAGTTGAAGAGCAACACTTCATCTCCATCGATCAGGCCATCGCCATCGGTGTCCGCCAAGTTGGCATCCGTGGAGTATAGGATTTCGTCATCGTCCGACAGGCCATCATCGTCTGAGTCGTTGTCGTCGTCCTCATCATCGTCGTCGTCATCGTCGTCGTCGTCGTCGCTGTCGTAGGCCATCCAAGCGGCATCCCAATCAACGCAAGCGAGGCTATCTCCCGCGAGGCAAGATTCAGCAATCGCAGCAAGGGCACACGACTCATCCAATCCAGTGGTGTCCTCAGCACAGTCGGCTTGCAAGTCGGCCAAAATCGATTCCAATGAGCCGCCTTCATTCTCCCACTCCTCGTCGTCGTCGTCCTCATCATCGTCGTCGTCGTCGCCGTCGTCCTCATCCTCATCCTCATCCTCATCGTCCTCGTCGTCATCTTCCCATTCGTTGTCCTCGTCACCCTCGTAGGCGTCCCAAGCGGCTTCCCAATCAGCGCAAGCGAGGCTGTCTCCCGCGAGGCAAGATTCAGCGATCGCGGCAAGGGCGCAAGCTTCATCCAAGCCCGTGGTGTCTTCAGCGCAATCCGCTTGCAAGTAGGCTAGGATGGACTCCAATGAGTCGCCGTAATTCTCCCATTCATCGTCATCCTCCCATTCGTCGTCGTCGTCCTCATCGTCATCTTCTTCGTCGTCGTCATCATCGTCGCCGTAGTCGTCGCCGTAGTTGTCGCTGTCGTCATCCGAGTAGGTCATCCACGCCGACTCCCAGTCGGCGCAAGCCAAGCTGTCCCCACCCAAACAAGCTTCCAACGTCAGCGCCAAGTCGCAAGCGGCGTCCAAGCCCGTCGTGTCTTCGGCGCAATCGTTTTGCAAGTCCACAAGGATGGAAGCCCAATCATCGGAGTCATCGTCAATCGAATCGGTTTCAAAGGCGTCGTCGCTGTCGTCGGTATCGGAACTGTCATCCGTTCCTGAAGAACCCCCTTCATCGTTCGAATCATCACCGCTGTTTTCGTAGGCCAACCAAGCGCTGCCCCACTCAATGCAGGCCAAGCTGTCGCCTCCCAAGCAGGCGGTGGCAAGCGGAATTAAGTCGCACTCAATGGCCGTTCCCGAGGTGTCCGCATCGCATGCTGCTTGCAATTCGCCCAAGATGGTGTCGATGGCATCTGACACGTCATTCGACGTTGAATCGCTATCATCGACCGCATCGGTGAGGTACCCGGACCAGGTGGCCCAAATGGAGTCGCAGGCCAACGAATCCCCTGCCAAACAAGCTTCAACGGCGGGCAACCAAGCGCAGGCTTCGTCCACTCCCGTGGTGTCCTCTGCGCAATCGTTTTGGATGTAGTTTAAAAGGTCGGTCCATTCGCCGCTTGTTTGGGCGTTTACCGGGGTGCTCGAAGCGCCGAATGCGATGATGAGCAGCCAAAAGGACAGGTACATTGTCCGTCTCATGGAGGTTGGATTTGGTGGTTTGGTAATGCAAGTACGAAATCATTCATGCAACCCTTGGTGATTTGAATGGTGATTTGAATGGATAATACACAGAAAGGTCGTTTGCATCGATGAATGGTCGTAATGCTCCGGCAGCGAATTGGGCTGCCAGCAAAATCCGTTGTACCTTACGGTGCATGAGTGCTTTCTTTTTTCGATCCCATACCCTCCTCGCCTCTGCGCTGATGTTCTTGTTCGCTTGTTCCGAGTCGCCAGAGGTGCCTGAAGCTGAGCAGGCGCCAGCTCCCGCGGCCACGGAGGCGGCGTCCTCGCCGTACGCCATGCAATTCACCCCCGAACAGCAACGCGAGCGGGAGGCGAAATGGGCGGAACCGGGTGCGCGCCTCGTCGAGGTCCCCGGTGGCCACCGCGTGTTCACCCAAACCTTCGGCCAGAACCCGGACGCGGGCATCCTGGTCTTGCACGGTGGCCCAGCGGCCACCCACGAGTACTTGCTCAGTTTGGCCTATGACCTCCCCACACAACAGGGCTTCGAAGTGGTGATGTACGACCAGCTCGGCAGCTTTTTCAGCGATCAACCCACGGAAGACATCTGGAATATCGAGCGGTGGGTGGAAGAAGTGGAGGCCGTGCGCCAGGCCCTCGGATACACCCGCGACAATTTTTACCTCCTCGGCAACAGCTGGGGTGGCATCCTCGCGATGGAGTACGCCCTGCGCCACCAGGAGCACCTCAACGGGCTGATTGTGTGCAACATGCAGGCGAGCATTCCGGATTATGCGGCCTACAACCAAACCGTGTTGCGCCCCCAAATGCGCCCCTCCCTCCTCGACTCCCTCGACGCATTCGAAGCCGCGGGCGACTACCAAAACCCGGAATATGTCGCCCTCGTCGAGTCCGAGTTCTACACCCAGCACATCTGCCGCCTCGCCGAGTGGCCCGACGAGGTCGTGACCTCGTTCAGCCGCCTGAACTACCCGCTGTACGACCTCATGCAAGGACCGTCCGAATTCAAAGTGGGCGGCCGCCTCATCGATTGGGACATCAAGGACCGCTTGCACGAAATCACCGTGCCCACCCTCATGGTCGGCGCCACGCACGACACGATGGATCCCGAAGCGATGCGCGCCCAGTCCGAGGCGGTGGCCGATGGCCAGTTCCTGCTGTGTGCTGAGGGTTCCCACCTGTGCATGTGGGACGACCGCGAAACGTTCATGTCGGGCGTGGCTGCCTTCATCCAAGGCGTGGAAGCCCGATGAGGTCGCTGCGCCTTGCGGTCCTTTTGCTTTTCGCCAGCATTGGACTCACCAGCTTGGCCCAAACCCCATGCGACTGGTTCGACCACAACGGCGACGGTTTCATCGGGGCGAACACCTGGCTGTATGTCCTCAGCCAATACGGCACGGCAGGCGAAATGGACGTTGACGATTCAGGCCTCGTGGACCTGCACGACCTGCTTGCCTTCATCCCCTTCTTCCAAAGCTCCTGCCCGGTGGCTTGGCGCGACACCACGGAAGGACACGTGCTTGGACTCGCCTTGGTCGAACACGCCCAGCACCCGGCCGCCCTCCAAGGACTGAGCGGCGAACTCCCCGCCGGAGCCATCACCTACCGCTTGTACGCCCTGCTTGCCGATCCGGAGGACCGGGTACTCGCCTTGTTCGGGGACGATGAAACGCCGTTGCTTTTCGAAACGGAGGCTGCGTTTTATGGCTTCGGGGTTGGTGTCGGCGAAACGACCGCCGTGAGCGATTACGAGCCGGCGTTTGACAGCTTCTTCCCAGCAAACGCTTTCAGCACGTGGTTCTCCACCGGCATGGAACCAGGGGATTTCAATGGCGTGGTAGGTCACGTTTCCGGAGATTCGGGGTGGGCGGCAGCGCAGGGCAACGCGATTGCCATGGACGATGCCATCGGCGGGGCGTGGTTTGATTCCTCAAGCCTGCCTGCGTTGAACAACGGGGCGGTGTTGTTGGGACAATTCACGTTGACGGAGGCGTCACCCTTTACGGGAACCGTGAATTTGCTGGCGGCCACGGAGGGTGGGGCGGCCATTGAGCAGGTGGAGGGGATGGGGTTCGCTAGCGATGAGTTGACGGTTTTCGGGTGCATGGAGGAAGGTGCGCTCAATTTCGCACCAGAGGCCACTTGGCAGCTCGCAGGAAGTTGCCAATTCCCGGGAGATTTCGATGGAGATGGCGAGTTGACGGTGGCGGATTTTATGGCGTTGCTCGCGGCCTTTGGGTGCACGGATTGCCTGGTTGCCGATGTCGACGGGGACGGCGTGGTATCGGTGGGGGATGTGCTGCTGTTCTTGACTTGGATTTGACGGGAAAAGGGGGGCGATTTTTTTTAACTGGTGGCGTTGGACGAGCGGGAAGGTGGAGCATTTTTGGGCCAAATCCCCAAGCGCCATGTACGCCGTCGTCGCCATCCAAATCAGCAATGTGCTGAACATCCGCAAGTGCCGGCAACTGCTCGCCCTGCCCATCCGGTTTTCCGATTCCGACGAGCTCTTCCTCGAAAGCGGCCCGGACCAATTCGTCTACGTGTTTCAGTACGGCGTGGTCGCCTTCTTTAATCACAACTCACGGGAAATCAATGCCTTCGTGAAAACGCTGGCGCCCGAGGCCCGCGATTGGGAAGACCACGAACTGAGCGAGACGATGAAGGTGCTCATCGAGCCGGGCGTGGACCGAGTGGCCTTTGATCACGTCACGTTGAGCGACTTCAATGCGGAGGCGATTCGTTTGGTCATGCTCAACACCTCGCAATCCGTTGCGCTGGATAAGTATTTGGAAATCACAGACCAATTGCTCAGTGAGACCAGCGGCTACATCCACACCCTCGAACAGCATGGGCGGCTCAACATCAGCGGCAAGCGCCTGAAGCAGTTCATCGGGCACGTGCTGAAGATCAAGAACCAGATTTCGGAGAACCTGTACATCTTCGACTCGCCGGACATCACCTGGGAAAACGAGGCGCTCAACCGGCTGAACGCGTCGCTCAAGCAGACCTTCGACCTCAAGGACCGCTACCGCTACATCTACGAGCGGACGGCCATCATCAAGGAAGACCTCGAACTGTTCAAGGACATCATGGACCACCGGGAAAGCAGCAAGCTCGAGTGGATCATCATCGCGCTCATCCTGGTCGAAGTGGTGGACGTGTTCGCCATCCGCATCCTCGAACTGTTCTGATCACGGCAGCATGGCCGCCACCACGGGGCGGTCGCGCTCGATGGCGTCGAGGTCGAGCTCGAGTCCCAGTGGGCCGAGCTGGTAGGCGATGAGCCGGTAGATGCCGCTCATGACCGTGAAGTTGCGCTCGATGGATTGGCGGGGCGTGTCGCCGTGCCGGTCGGTGGCGGTGGGGTCGGCGCCGCGATCGAGTAGGATTTGGACCAGGTCCTTGCGGCAGAAGAACGCCGCCATGTGCAGGGGCGTGGCGTCATCTTGGTTGCGGGCTTGCAGGTCGGCGCCCGCGTCGAGCAGGGCCACCGCGACGTGGGTGTGGCCGAACATCACTGCGAAGTGCAGCGGGGTGTCGCCGCTTTGCGCGTCCGCCGTGTCGAGCGGAATGCCTTGGGCGATGAGGTGTTGGATTTGGCCCAAATCCCCGGTCCACGCCGCCTCGTGCATCCCCACCTCCCCGCGGTCCGCTCCACCCTTCGGCGCCTGCGAGCAACCCCAAGCCGCCAACACCAACATCAAGTAGGTCCATCCTTTCATGGGCGCAAAATACCGCAATCCTGTTGGGTGGAAGGCATGCGCGGCGCGGGAGTTTGTTGGGCCTACATTATCTTCAACGCGCTCCCAATGCACTGATTGCGAACAAAGATGGCATACCCAAAAGGACAGACCCTGAAAAGCTTCGGCCCGGCCAAGCGCAT
>JALQTD010000071.1 GCA_023264155.1 Flavobacteriales bacterium
ACCGCCAGATTTACGCGGACATGCCGGACCTCACGGAGCGGAAGGCCATCTTCGAGGTGCACCTGCGCCCGATCAAGGTGGATTCCACGATTGACATCGATTTCCTTTCGCGCCAAACCCCGGGCTTCTCTGGAGCCGACATCGCGAACGTCTGCAACGAAGCGGCCCTCTACGCCGCCCGGAAAGGCCGCGACCTCGTAACGCACCAAGACTTCCTCGACGCAGTGGACCGCATCATCGGTGGCCTCGAGAAGCGCTCGAAGATCATTTCGGAGGACGAGAAGAAGACCATTGCCTTCCACGAAGCGGGCCACGCCGTGGTCAGCTGGCTGGTCGAGCACGCCTCGCCGCTGGTGAAGGTCAGCATCGTGCCCCGCGGCCAGTCCCTTGGCGCCGCTTGGTACCTCCCGGAAGAGCGCCAGATCACGACGACCCAACAAATCCTCGACGAAATGTGTGCCGCCCTCGGAGGGCGCGCGGCCGAGTCGGTAGTGTTCGACAAGATTTCGACCGGGGCGCTCAGCGATTTGGAGAAAGTCACCAAGCAAGCGTACGCCCTCGTCACCGTTTACGGCCTCAACGAGCGCATCGGGAACATCAGCTACTACGACAGCCGCGGCGAGCAATCCTTCACCAAACCTTACAGCGAGGAGACCGCGCGCATCATCGATGAGGAGGTGAGCAAGGTCATCGAAGGGGCGTACACCCGGGCGAAGGAGATCTTGACGGCGAACCGCGAAAAACTCACCGCCTTGGCCGAATCGCTCCTCAAGAACGAGGTGATTTTCAAGGAAGACGTGGAGCGCATCCTCGGGGCACGGCCGTTTGCCACGTCCGAGCATGCCTTGCCGGAAGCCCCAGCAGCGGAAGAGGCGCCGGCGGCCGCGGACGAAGCACCAGCCGCAGCGGACGCCAGCGCCGATTCGGAAGCCTGATGGCGAGCCTGTTCGACGCGGAAACCCGCACGCGGGCACTTTCAGGAGCGGTCTTTGTGGCCGTGGTGATGGGCGCGGTGTGGTTGAGCCCGTGGACGAATGCTGCGCTTTGGGTGACGGTCGGGGTGCTGGGCGTGCTGGAGTTCCGCAAGGCCGATCCGAATGGAAGCCACCTCGCGATGTATTTGATTGCGGTGTCGGCGATGAGCCTTGCGGTTTGGGGATGGAAAGGAGGCGTTGAAGGGTACGACCCGATTTACGTGCTGGCGTTTTTGTGGATGGTTTGGGCGAACGACACGGGGGCGTACCTGGTGGGCAAGCCGTTGGGCCGGCACAAACTGTGGCCTCGGGTGTCGCCGGGCAAGTCGTGGGAGGGGTTCATCGGCGGGCTGATTGCGGCTGCGCTGGTGGCGGGGGCCGTGTTGGGTTGGTCGATGTGGGCCGTCGGTGCGGCGGTCGGCGCGCTGGCCACGGCGGGCGATTTGACGCAGAGCGCTTGGAAGCGCCGCTTGGGCATCAAGGATTCCGGCACGCTCATCCCCGGCCACGGCGGCATCCTGGATCGATTTGACGGATTTGTCTATGCGGCGCCGATGTATTGGCAGTTCATGCGCACTTTTGTCGGCGATTAAAACAAAGCACGATGACGTTTCATAGAGAAGGTGTGGCCACGTTGCTGGTGGTGTTGGTGTTCGACGCCGTGGTGGTGGGATTGGCGTACGCGTTTTTGCCGGTTTGGCTGGCAGCGGTGTTGTACGTGGGAGCGGCGGTATTGCTCGGCCTGGTGCTGAATTTTTTCCGACTGCCCAAACGCGCAGTCGGCGCATCCGACCCCGGTGACGTCCTCTGCCCCAGCGACGGCAAAGTCGTGGTCATCGAGGAGGTCGAAGAAACCGAATACTTCCAGGACCGCCGCATCCAAGTGAGCATCTTCATGAGCCCCTTGAACGTGCACGCCCAGTGGGCGCCCGTGGCCGGTAAGGTCCTCGAAGCCCGCTACCACCCGGGCAAGTACCTCGTGGCGTGGCACCCGAAGTCCAGCACCGAAAACGAACGCACGACGCACGTCATCGAAAGCCCGCATGGCCCGGTTTTGTTCCGTCAAATCGCCGGAGCCGTCGCCCGCCGCATCTGCTGGTACATGAAGCCGGGGCAGGAAGTGGCGCAAGGCGAGGAAGTGGGGTTCATCAAATTTGGCTCGCGCATCGACGTTTTCCTGCCCCTCGACGCAGACATCCAAGTGGAGCTGGACCAACTGGTCACCGGCCGCGAAACGCTGCTCGCCCGCCTTCCGAAGCCGTAAGGAGTGGGGATTGAGTGGAATGATGTAAATTCCGCTCGAATAACTTCCACTCCATGAAACAACTCTACTTCGCACTGTTTGCGGCGGGGCTTACGTTGCCCGCAGTCGCTCAGCAACTGCCGCATTTGCAAGAGGCGCCGCAGGTCGCTCCCGAGGCACGCGTACCGCAATTGCGCAGCCATTTTGCCGTGACGGATATGGGCGAACGCCCGGCCCAGCCCCTTTCGGGCAGTGGCATCGGCCACGCCGAGCACATCCAGACACGCGCTTTGGTCATTCAGCAGGAGATCGTGGGCCAAACCCAATACGACCTGCAATCGAATGCCGCCGTGGACAACCGCATGTACGCCCGCGACAACGGCTCCGGCCAAACCCACGTCGCTGCCGCCTGGACGACTAGCCTCGAGGGCACTCCGTTCTCCGACCGCGGCACCGGCTACAACCTCAACACCGGTTCCGCCTGGGACGAAATCCCTTACAACCGCATTGAAGCCATCCGCACGGGCTGGCCTTCGCTCGTCGAAACGGCCAGCGGCCGCGAGATGTCCATCACGCACGCCGGCATCGACACGCCTCTCCACATGACCTACCGCGAGGCCGGTGCCAGCAGCTGGTCGGAAATGGACATCCCGTCCGATCTCACCGTCGGGAAGTTGTGGCCCCGCGCAGCGGTCGGCGGCCCCGACGGCAACACGGTCCACCTCATTTGCATTTCGACGCCCGAAGGCAACGGCGGTGCCTTGCTCAACGGCCAGAACGGCGCCCTCCTGTACTACCGCTCCCTCGACGGCGGCATGACGTGGGACATCCAGGACAGCGTTTTCGCCCAGCTCGACAGCTCGGCCTTCCTCAACTTCACGGGGGACAGCTACGCCATCGCGGCGAACGGCAACACCGTGGCGTTCACGGCGTTCCAGGATTGGTCCGACAGCTTCACGATGGTGTCGAACGACAACGGAGACACGTGGGAGTACCACACGGTGGTCGACTTCCCGGTGGATTTGTACCAAATCGACGACGGGCTGCCCGAGATCGGGGTGGACTGGAACGAGGACGGCATCTTCCAAGAATTCTTCAACACCGACGGTGCCGGCAGCATCCTCGTTGACAACGAAGGCCAGGTGCACGTCACCTTCGGCGGCATGTACTACATGGACGATGACACCACCGACGCGGGGCAGTTCAGCTACTTCCCAGGGGTCAACGGCCTTGAGTACTGGACACCGGATTTCGGTCCGGACAGCACGCTGACCATTGCCTACACGTACGACATCGACGGCAGCGGCGCCTTGGAACTTGACGACGACATCGCCGCTTACTACGTGAACCTCACGGGCATGCCCTCCATGTCGGTGGACGCGGACAACAACCTGTATGTGACGTACTCAGCGGTGATGGAGAACTTCAGCACCGGCATCCAGAACTACCGCCACATCTACCTCGTTCACTCGGAGGACGGTGGGGCGACGTGGAACACAGAGTCCGCATGTGACCTGACGCCGGACACGGATTTCGACGGGTTCGAGTGCGTGTTTGGGGCGTTGGCGCCGCGGGTGGCGAACGGGCATTTGGATTTGGTCTACCAGCGCGACTACGAGCCGGGGCTGCACGTGCGCGGGGACGAAGACCCGATTGACGTGAACGATCTCGTGCACATGCGCGTGCCGATTGCCGACCTCGGTGATTGCGTGGACATTGAATACGAAGGCGTGAACGTCGATGAGCTCATCGGCGAGGACGAGGTGTGGATGTATCCGAACCCCGCCACCGACGTGGTGGAGCTCATCATCCACCGAGCGGGTGCGCACCAAGTGCAGCTGTTCAGCCCCGCTGGCCAAGTGATCCGGTCGTTCCAAACGGCGGATATGGTGGTCCAAATGGACGTGAGCGACCTCGCATCCGGCCTGTACTTTGTGGAGGTGTCGCAAGGCGCGGCCCGCCGCATGGTGCGCCTCGCAGTGCGCTGATCCCGAACGATTTCAATGGAACGGCCTGTCGCGCGAGCGGCGGGCCGTTTTTGCTGCTGCGCGCCGCCGCCCTTCGCCGTATTTTTGCGGCGTGAACGTCGAAATCATCAACGTAGGGGACGAGCTGTTGTTGGGCCAAACCGTGGACACAAACTCCGCTTGGATGGGCCTACTCCTCGCCCACCACGGCTACGCCGTCACCCGCAAGGTCGTCGTTTCGGACGAACCCCAAGCGCTTCGCGACGCCCTGACCGAGTCCTTGCAGCGCGTCCGGATCGTGCTGATCACGGGCGGGCTCGGCCCGACCCGCGACGACCGCACGAAGGAGGTGTTGTCGGACTATTTCGCAGCGCCCCTCGCGATGCACGCCCCCACCTTGGAGGCCGTACAGGGCTACTTCGAGCGCCGCGGTCTGCCCTTTCTCGAGGTCAACCGCCTGCAAGCCATGTTGCCCACCGGCCCGGGCACGGCCATCCTGCCCAATCCCCGCGGCACCGCCCAAGGCATGTGGTTCGAGCGAGACGGTGCAGTGGTGGTCAGCATGCCCGGCGTTCCCCACGAAATGAAGGGGCTGATGGAGGAGGAGGTGGTGCCTCGGCTGAATGCCCAGTTCGAGCGCCCAGTGCGCTACCACCGCACGCTGCTGTGCTATGGCAAAGGCGAGTCGTATTTGAGCGAGATGCTCGGGGAGTGGGAAATCGGCTTGGACGCGCGGGGCGTGGCGCTGGCCTACCTGCCTTCCTTCGGCCAAGTCCGGTTGCGACTCAGCGCCACGGGCGAGGGAGCGCGTGCCCTGGTGGACGGCTGCGTCACGGAGGCGGCGGAATTGCTCGCGCCCTACGTGGCGTCGACGGAACACGAAACCGCCGCGGCGGGCGTCGAAGCAGCTGCAGCGGGGCGGTGGTTGGCGGCCGCGGAATCGTTCACGGGCGGGGCGATTGCAGCCGCCCTCACGGCCATTCCCGGCGCATCGCAGTGGTTTGCGGGCAGCGTGACGGCCTATACGGAGCGAGCGAAGCGCGAGCTGCTCGGGGTGCCGGCCGACGTGCTGGCCGAGCATACCGCGGTGAGCGCGCCAGTGGCGCTGGCGATGGCACGTGGGGTGAGGGAGCGGTTGGGCGCGGATTGGGCGGTGGCGACAACGGGCTACGCAGGGCCGGGCGATTCGCCGGAAGTGGGAACGGCTTTCATTGCCGTGACCGGTCCGGGCGGCCGCGAGCGGGTGGAGGAATTCAAGTGGGGGAGGGCCCGGGAGGTGAACATCCAGCGGGGCGTCACGGCGGCGTTGCACTTGATTTGGGCCGAGATGCGCGCCGAAGAAGAGGTTTGTCAAAAAAAGGTTGTTTGAAACCACTTTATGTCGTTTCTTTGCGCTCCCTAAAAAGAGAAGCTATGAGCCGCGTTTGTCAACTCACCGGGAAGAAAGTGATGGTCGGAAACAACGTTTCCCACTCAAATCGCAAGACCAAGCGTCGTTTCTACCCGAACCTGCAAAAGAAGCGTTTCTTCGTTGAAGAGGACGGCACGTGGGTGACCCTGCGTGTTTCTGCTTCAGCCATCCGGACGATCAACCGCATCGGCGTGAAAGCCGCCATTGCGCAATCGAAGGACAAAGGCATCTTCATCGAAGCGTAATTCAGCGACCCTGAGTCGCATAAAAAAGGCCGTCCTCTGAAGGACGGCCTTTTTTTGTTGAAGTCGGGGGGGCATCAGTCCCCGCCGAGGATGAGCGGCAAGCCGTCCTCGCCCGATCCGATGACGATGACTTTGGAGTTGGGGCTGTTCGCGAGTTCGGCCGTGGCCTCGATGCCCTTCCATTTCAGGAGTTCCTCGCTGATGCCCGACGAAACGATCTCTTGGAAATCGCGGATGCCTTCCGCTTCAATGCGCTTCCGCTCCGCTTCCTTGGCGGCTTTTTCGATGCGGAACTCGTACTCGAGCGATTCCTGCTCTTGCTGGAGTTTGCGTTCGATGGCTTCTTCGAGGGTGCGCGGCAACCGGATGTTGCGGATGAGCACGTCGTTGAGCTGGATGTAGTTGGCGGCGAGCTTGGCGCTGAGTTCGGCCTCGATTTCGGCCTGAATTTCCTCGCGTTTGGTCGTGTTGAATTCCTCGGGCAGGTATTTGGCAATCACCTCGCGCGCGACCGAGCGCATGGCCGGCGTGATCACCTTTTCCTCGTAATTCCGCCCGCGCTCAATCTCCAGCTGCGGCAGTTGGGCCAAATCCGGTTGGTAGAAAATCGTCATGTCCATCTCGATCTTCAACAAGTTCGAACTCAGGACGTTCAGCGCTTCCATGCGCTCCTTTTGGCGGATTTCGTACTCGTACACCTTGTTCCACGGCGCCTTGAAATGGAAACCGGACATCATCGGCGCTTCCTCGACGTCGACCCCGTCACCGAAGGTGTGGAAGAGCAGGCCCGCGTGGCCACTGGGGATGGTCACCGTCAAGGTGTTCCAGAAAAGGAGGACCGGCAGGACGACGATCAGACCGAGGAGCAAGCCGCGGAAGCGGCCGTTCATTTGGGGTTGTGCGTTCATGGGCCAAATCTACAACGCCTACCCCTTGCGTCACCTGACCTCCTCAGTACCCCACGGTCCTTCGGCGGAACACCCACTCCACCGTCAGCAAGGCGATGAGCAACGCCGCAATCCATTCCAACTCCACCGCGTCCTTCAACGTCACTTCTTCGTACACCACCGGTTCCGTTCCGCCGGCGGCTACCAACCGTTCCGCCACGGCTGAAGGTCCGGTCGTTTCTGCGCCCAGCACGCCTAAAAAGGCGCCGCCCATCCGTTCCGCCAGCCGAAGCAGCATGCCGTGGTCCGCGCGTTCGGCCGTCCATTCCAGCACCGAGGCTTCTACAGCAAGCTCGCCTTCGGCCCGTTGCCATGCCCCATCGAGCAGGGTCTCCGCCTGCCACGTGTACACCCCGGGCGCCAGGCGGCCCCAGTCCATGCGGTACCGCCCGCCGCTTTCGACAAAGACGCCATTGAGTTCGTTCCCCGCGGCATCCACGAGCCGCGTGGTGACTTCGGCGCCGGCGAGCGGGTTCAGGGCAGCGTCGTACACTTCGGCTCCGAGCACCACCGCCTCATCGGCTGCGGTCCGCTTAGGAGCCGTGATGCGGAAGCGCCGCACGTCCGAGCGGGAGGTGAGGTATTGGGCGGTGGAGGTCACCCAGCCGTCGAGGACGGTGGGGGATTCGGTCTCGAGGCCTTCGCTCATGCGGAGGTTCCACCAGCCGGAGCCGGTGGTGAAGGCCCAGCGCCGGTCGCCGTTCACGTGACGAAAGGCCATGAGGGGTTCGTCGGTCACGAGGTCCCCGAGCCGGGTTTGCAGGGCCGGATGCCAAGCGGGCGAGAGGGTCCATTCGCCGAGGGGGGCGCTGAGGGGCGGCTGGGCTGAAAAGGCCCGTGCGGCAGCTTCGGGCCATTGGAACAAGGTGAAGCCGTCCGTTGGGGCGCCGCCGACCCGGTGCTTCAGGCCGCGTGAGGTGAAGCTCGCGCCGAGGTTGAGGCTGCTGAATGCGGCGAGCGACGGGGCGTCCGAGGCCAGCCACCAGACGGGTGCGTCGGCGCCGACGAGGTCCTGGAGCCAGGGCGAATCGGCCTCGAGGTCGTGGGCGATGATGAGCTCGGCCTCGCCGAGGTTCGTCAGCCAGTCGGGGTGGGGGAGGCGCTCGTAGTGGAGCCGGAGGTCGTAGGCGTCCTGCTGGGCGAGGGCGGCGATGATGTGGCCCAAATCCGGATGCGGAGCCCGGGCCGCCACCACCACCGTCTTCCGGCGCTCCAGCACGTCCACGTATACCGTGGCTTGGTTGTTCAAGGTCAGCCGCTCGTCCGCGCCGACGGCACACCGCACGACGTAGCGCTGGGTGCCGAGTTGGGAGGCCTCGAGGGTCCACGACAAGCGCGTCACGTCCTCGGTGGAGGTGGGCGTCCAGGTGGTGCGGGCCAGGGTTTGGCCTGCATGCTCCACGGTCACCTCCACCGGCTCAGGCGTCGCCCCTCGGAAGCCCACCACGGCCTCCATCGGAAAGCGGTTGCCCAAATACGCGACCCGGTTGCACGCCACCTCGGCCACCCAGCGGTCCGCCCGATCCGTCGTGTCGCCCACCCCCACGGTCCACAGCGGCACGCCCGTCAGGCCCTCGGCCCCATATTCGGGATCCACCCCGCGGTTCACCCGCCCGTCGCTCACGAGCACGACCCCCTTCACATTGCGGTGCTCAAACCGGTCCTTCACCTCCGCCAGCGCCCCGCTCACATCCGTTCGGTCGCCCCGCCAACCCAAATCTCCCGCCTCCGGCGCCACGCCCCCCGCAAACCGGTACACCTCCGCCTCCAAGCCCCGCGCCTGCAACGCCGATCGCACCCCCTCGGTCCACCCCCGCAACGCCGCGGCCACCTCCACCGAATCCGCGTCCATCGTCACCGAACGGCTATCGTCCACCAACACGACCGCCACGGGCCGCTCCACGTCCTCCACCACCTGCCGGATCAGCGGTTGCAAAAGCAGCCCGCCCACCACGGCCAGGACCACAAACCGCAGCGCCCCCAACGCCCAACGCCCCGCGCGCCGCAACCCGCCCTCCCCGTGCCAAACCCGGTACAGGAACCACGCCGCCAAAGCGGCCCCCACAGCCACCCCCACTACCGCAACCGGCCCGGCTTCGAGGACGAGGTCGCCCATGTTACGCCGTGATCATCCCGCCATCGACGTTCAGCGTCTGGCCGGTGATGTAGGAACTCATGTCGCTGCCGAGGAAGACGCACAGGTTCGCAACGTCGTCCGGCGTGCCGCCCCGCTTCAACGGAATGGCATCGCGCCACCCTTGCACGGTCGCTTCGTCCAGCTTCGCGGTCATTTCCGTCTCAATAAAGCCCGGTGCAATGGCGTTGCAGCGGATGTTCCGCGAGCCGAGTTCCAACGCCACCGACTTCGTGAAGCCGAGGATGCCCGCCTTTGAAGCGGCGTAATTGGCTTGGCCTGCGTTTCCTTGTACGCCCACCACGGAGCTGACGTTGATGATGCTGCCATTGCGGGCCTTCAAGAACGTGCGCAACACGGCCTTCGTCAGGGCGAAGCAGGACTTCAAATTCACGTCGATGACGCGGTCCCACTGCTCCTCCGTCATGCGCATGAGCAAGGTGTCGTCGGTGATGCCGGCGTTGTTGACGACGATATCCACTGTGCCAAAGGCGGCGACCACATCGGCCACGAGCTGCTCCGCCTCCACCATTTTCGATGCGTCGGATTTGAATCCGCGCGCTTCGCCGCCGCCGGCCGTCAATTCCGCCTCCAAAGCACGCGCCTTCTCTTCCGAGCTGTGGTACGTGAAAGCGACTTTTGCTCCTTGCTGAACGAACTGGGTGGCGATGGCCTTGCCGATGCCGCGTGATGCGCCGGTGATGATGGCGACTTTTCCTTGTAACAACATGCTCAGATTAAATTAGGTCCGCTGCCTCAGCGATGAGTTCAGCAATGTCTTTCACTTCAATGTCTTCCCGGTTGGCGTGCTTCACACCGTCCGTCATCATGGTGTTGCAGAACGGGCAACCTGTGGCCACGACTTTCGCATCGGCCGCCAGCACATCGTCGGTGCGGGCCACGTTGACTTCGCGCTCGCCCTTCTCCGCATCCTTGAACATCTGCGCCCCGCCGGCCCCGCAGCACATGGCGTTTTGCTTGCAGCGGCGCATTTCGATGAGTTCGGCATCGAGGGCCGCGATGACTTCCCGGGGGGCGAGGTACTCG
>JALQTD010000072.1 GCA_023264155.1 Flavobacteriales bacterium
ATGTTGCAGATCGTGCCTTTACCGGTGCAGCTCATCGACTCGGCACCCTCGCCGAAGTACTCGACGATGCAGCCCGTGCCGCCTTTCACCGTGAGGATGCCCGCCACTTTGAGGATGACGTCCTTCGGGGTGGCCCAACCGTTGAGCTTGCCCGTGAGCTTGATGCCGATGAGCTTGGGGAACTTGAGCTCCCAAGGCATGCCGGCCATCACGTCCACCGCGTCCGCACCGCCGACGCCGACGGCGACCATGCCGAGGCCGCCCGCGTTCACCGTGTGCGAGTCGGTTCCGATCATCATGCCGCCCGGGAATGCGTAGTTCTCGAGGACGACCTGGTGGATGATGCCTGCGCCCGGCTTCCAGAAGCCGATGCCGTATTTGTCCGAAACGGACTCGAGGAAGTTGTAGACCTCGTTGTTCTTGTTGATGGCCTCCTGGAGGTCCGTGTTGGCGCCGACCTTCGCTTGGATCAGGTGGTCACAGTGGACCGTGGAAGGGACGGCGGCTTTTGCCTTGCCGGCTTGCATGAATTGGAGGAGTGCCATTTGGGCCGTAGCATCTTGCATCGCCACCCGGTCCGGCGCAAAATCAACGTAATCCGCGCCTCGCGTGAACGCCGCATCCGCCTGGCCATCCCACAAGTGCGTGTACAAAATCTTCTCGGCCAAGGTCAACGGCTTGCCCGTCAGCGCGCGTGCAGCAGCCACCCGCTCGGGGAAGCGGCTGTAGACTTCGCGGATCATCTCCAAATCAAAGGTCATCGTCCGGTGGTTTTTTCAGTTCGGCGCAAAGGTACTACGCGGCAAGGATTCCCCGTCGAAAGGCAGGGATTTGGATTCATGCCAAACAGCGATTCATCGGCAAAGCCTCTGCGAAACTTCCACTTCGCTCCATCTGTCCTCATCGCGAACCAGTCAAAAAACGACAAGAAGCACACATGACAACATCATTTCACGTATTTGGAAACTGAAAAGAAAAGTTTGCTTACATGGAAGATTTAGTTAAATTTATACCCATGAAAAATCATTTCATCTATATTCTTGGGCTCGCAATACTTGCAGTTTCAAGCATTCAATTGACCCAAGCCCAAGTTGACACCTGTTGTGCAGGGGGCGGTCAAGTCCGGCTCGAGTTTGACCATCTGGACATGCTGCGCCAAATCCAAGCATACGAGGACACGATTGCAGCTATCACAGGTACCCTCATCGAGGAAGATTACCGCCGATTGGAATGGGCTTCGCCCAAACTGTACCAGCGTTACGATGGATTCGCCTTGGATTCCGTGATTTACAATCTCCGCGTTGCCCTCGCTCAAGCGCGGGCTGCTGCCGATGGGGGAGCATGTTCTCCTTGTAGTATATTCAATGGCATCCTGACATATAACGCCAGTAAATACTCCCCACGTGATGTCTGTCAGGAGTCCAACTTTTGTTTCCTTCCCACTTTGTACACCGGTGCATTTTTGAATGGAGACTCCATTCCAGACACCCCCGATGACGAGGCTTGGGCAAGTGCGGAAGGCCCCGCTCGATCGAATCATCCATTTGTTGACACTTCTCCTGCTGGACTTGGGCTGCAACCCTTCTCTTATTACGGTCACCATTACAACCTGCATGCGATAGTCGACGAAAGAAAACTCTGCCCCCCTGGATGGGCTTTAGTGGATAGCGCAACCATTGCACTGGCAGAATCCGATGAGGAAATGCGATATATCATGCGGCGGGAGCCGGATGGGAATTGGATTGAAGACGAGACTTGGACAGAATCGGGCACATTGCCGGGAACTCCCCCGACTCCTTACACGACCGAATTGAATGAACGAACTTTGGCAATGTATGGTTTGGGATTTTCTGGGGCTTCAGTCGCTGATTCTGTAGCATTTTACGCACGGAACGACCGAGGAAGTTCGTTCGGACTCCCCTCCCCCAACTCCGGCTACTTACCCGTAGCCGAAAACCACGGAGTGACCGTTGGATGCCAATTGTTGGGGTATCTGGCGTTGGCAAATGACCCTTACTACATCGAATGGGAAGCGGTGTTCGGGGAATTGTACCCCGGTCGATTGAGTGCAGGAGAAGCCTGGGTTGCGAACAACATCCTCCTAACAGGGAATGAAGCTCCCTTGTGGAGTGAATTCCACAATTTCCCTCACGTGCGCACAGAGGCAGCAACGATGGGAGAAGGAACAATGGTCTTGAACGCAGACTTGTACTATTCCATTCACGATTCAGAAGTTGGTTTTTTGGTGGGTAACACCGCAGACCTGAGTACCGCTGACACTTTAATGGCGATGCAAGCCGATTCCATTGAAGTTTCAAATGGGGTATTCCAACCTGGCGGGAAGTTCTCGTTGGACACACTCCCGAGTGGTCCTTTGTACTTTGCTGCATTCGCGAAAGCAGGTTACGATGGCACTGGTGATCGCTACATGTTTGGCGACACACTCGAAGCCATTATCCCCTAGGCGGACCAAACAACCAACTTGACTCACAAGCATAGAAAGCCCCTTGACCTCCCGGTCCAGGGGCTTTTCTTTTCGCTTTATCGGTCAGCCCATATTTTCGCCATATGTCAAGTCGCCTGCTTTTTCTCGTTTTGTTGGCGGGGTGTACCGCAACGTACGAACCCACTTCCGACTCAACGCCAGATCGCGCGGCGGTCGTCAACGTGTTCACCGGCACGAGCAAGATGGGACACACCCACCCGGGCGCCACGGTGCCGTGGGGGTTCGTGCAGGTGGTGCCGCAGACGGCCTTCGAGCCGGTGATTGCCGAAGGAGGCGGGTACAACCCGGAGACGTACAGCTATTGCGCAGGGTACCAATACCGGGATACGACGCTCGTGGGGTTCGCGCACAGCGCCTTCAGCGGGACGGGGCATTCGGACCTCGGGGACGTACTGGTGCTGCCGGTGACGGGGGACGTGAGCCTGGAGGCTGCGGATTTGGTGTCGGGGACGCGGGGGCTGGCCTCGGGGTTCCGGCACGAGACGGAGGAGGCGTCGCCGGGGGCGTATGCGGTGACGCTCGATCGCTATGGGGTGCGCTCGGAGGTGACGGCGACGGAGCGGGTGGGGGTGCACCGGCATGCGTATCCGGAGGGGGCGGAGTGTGGGGTGGTGCTGGATTTGGGCTACAACATTTACCACCACGACGGGAAGAACCTGTGGACGACGCTGCGGGTGGAAAACGACACGACGATCACCGGCTGGCGGCTGACGCAGGGCTGGGCGCGGACGCGGTGGGTGCACTTCGTGGTGCGGCTGTCGGAGCCGCTCGCGCACTGGGAGTTCAAGCGGCACCAACCGCTCGAATACAACGGGTTTTACCGCCGGTTCGACGAGGGGCACGACTTTCCGGAATTTGCGGGGCGTGATGTGCGGGCGTTGCTGAAATTCGGGAAACTGGATCGGCCGCTTGAAATGCGGATCGCGTTGTCGGCGGTGGACGTGGAGGGCGCGTGGCGGAACTTGGAAGCGGAGGCGGAAGGGCGCAGCTTTGAAGAAATCCGGACCGCCGCTCGCCGGAAATGGAACGAGGCGTTGTCGCCGGTGGAGGCCACGTTTGCGGCGGCCGCGGACGACACCACGTTTTATACGGCGATGTACCACACGCTCCTCACGCCGACCGTGTACGAGGACGTGGACGGACGGTACCGCGGGCTGGACGGCGGCGTCCACACCAGCGACGGGTTCGTGAACCACACGGTGTTTTCGCTGTGGGACACGTTCCGCGCGTTCCACCCGTGGATGAACCTCGTTTACCCGTCGCGGTCGGCGGATTTCGTGGCTTCGATGTTGGCCCACGCGGACGAGAGCGCGCATGGCATGTTGCCGATTTGGAGCCACCACGGGAACGAGAATTGGTGCATGATCGGCTACCACGCGGCCTCGGTGCTCGCGGATGCTGCGGTGAAGGGCGTCGATGTGGACGTGGAAAGGGCGCTGCATGCGGCGGACCAAACCGCAAACGTCCCGCACTTCGACGGCCTCGACGGCTACCTCGCGCACGGCTACTTCCCCGACGATCGGAGCCATTCCTCCGTGTCGAAAACGCTCGAGATTGCCTACGATGACTGGTGCATCGGGCGGCTGGCAGAGGTGGCGGGGAATGCGGATTTGGCCTCAACATACAAGGCGCGCAGTGCGTCCTACCTCCAACATTGGCACCCGGAAAGCCGGTTCATGCGCCCCCGGCTTGAGGACGGATCATGGCGCCCGGACTTCGACCCGCTCAACACGCACGGCCAAGGCTTCATCGAAGGCAACGCTTGGACATACAGCTTGTTCGTGCCCCACGACGTGGAGCGCCTCATCGCCCTGCACGGCGGGCCGGAAGCGTTCACCGCCCACCTCGACAGCCTGTTCACCATGGAGCTCGACGACACCCACTTTGCCGACACGGAAGACATCACGCGGGATGGCATCATCGGGAATTACGTGCACGGGAACGAGCCGGGGCACCACATCCCGTACTTGTACAATGCGGCGGGGCGGCCGGACCGGACTCAGGAGCGGGTGCGCGACATCTGCGCCACCATGTACGGGCCAGGCGTGGACGGGTTGTGCGGCAACGACGACGCAGGCCAAATGTCCGCCTGGTACCTCTTCTCCACCCTCGGCTTCTACCCCATCGCCCCAGGATCGACCACTTATGCCATCGGCAGCCCGAGCGTGACGGCTGCCACCCTGCACCTCGCGGGGGGCCGCGACCTGCGCATCGAAACGGAAGGCCAAGCCCCCGACGCGAAGTTCGTTCAGTCCGTCACCTTCAACGGCCATCCCCTCGAAGGCTGGACCCTTGACCACGCCGACCTCATGAAAGGTGGCACCCTCCGATTCACCCTCTCCTCCAACTGACCCTTCGCTGCTCCACATGACTCCTCCCTCCCGCCTCGCCTCGGCCCTGATGATTTTCGGCCTCAGCGGCCTCCTCTTGGGCGCACTCCTGAAATGGAACCACTTCATGGGCGCCGAACCGGTGTTCAACGGGGGCGCGACGCTCCTCCTCATCGGACTCCTCGTTTGGGGAATCCAAGTGCTCCTGAAGGCCAAACCCTGAAACCGCCCCAATTCACCGCAACGGGCGTTAGCTTTGCCCCATGACGCGTGCCTTGCTCCGGGAACAATTGATCGTCGCGTTGCGCAGCATCCGCGGCAACGCCCTGCGCACCGGCCTCACCGTGGGCATCATCGGCCTCGGCATCACGGCGCTGATCAGCATGACCACCGCCACGAGCTCCCTCGAAGCGAACATCACCCAGCAGTTCGCCTCGCTCGGCACCCAGTCCTTCACCATCCGGCAGGCCACGAGCGGCGGCATGAACCGGGGGCGGCGCGTGGTGCAGAGCGATCCCATCCGGTACCGAGAAGTGCAGGCGTTTTTGGACCTCGAACACGAGGACTGGGTGACGTCGTATTCCATCTTCGGGTCGAGCAATGCCGTGTTGAGTCGGGGGGACGAGCAAACCGACCCGAACATCCAAGTGCTGGGCGTGGACGAAAACTACCTCGGCATCAGCGGGTTCGAAATCGCTTCAGGGCGCGACTTCAACGCGAGCGACCTCAACAACGCCCGCTCCGTGGTGGTCTGCGGTCCCGAACTCATCGACGCCTTGTTCCAGCCGTGGGAAGAACCGGTCGGCCAGGACATTTCCGTGGGGTCGCAACGCTACACCGTGGTGGGCGTCATGGCGCCGCGCGGGCAGGCCTTCGGGATGAGCCAGGACAAGCAGTGCCTGATGCCGGCGACGGCTGCGCGGCGGCAGTTTTCGGACGAACAGCGGAGTTACTCGATTGTGTGCAAGGTCCATGATTTGGCCCAAATCGACGCCGCAGCTGACCGCGCACTCGGCGATTTCCGCACCATCCGCCGCGACGCTCCCGGCGCCCCCAATTCCTTTGTGGTCGAGCAAAGCAACGGCCTGGTCGGCACGTTGGAGGAAGCCATCACCGGCATCACCATCGCCGCCACCGCCATCGGCATCATCACCCTCTTCGGTGCGGGCATCGGACTGATGAACATCATGCTGGTCAGCGTTGCCGAGCGCACCCGCGAAATCGGCGTGCGCAAAAGCCTCGGCGCCACCCCGCGCGCCATTCAAATGCAGTTCCTCATCGAGGTCATGGTCATCGGCCAAATCGGCGGCCTCGTCGGAATCGCCCTCGGCATCGGCGTGGGCAACTTCGTGGCGAGCTTCCTCGAAACGCCCTTCGTCCTCCCCTGGAACTGGATGGTCCTCGGCGTCGTGCTGTCCCTGGTCACCAGCCTCATCAGCGGCTACTACCCGGCGAAAAAGGCCGCAGCCCTCGACCCCATCGTGGCCCTCGGCCGGGAGTGATTTTTGGCGCCTCAACGGGGACAGGTAAAGTTTTGGCGGCATATATCCATGGTTT
The DNA here is from genome assembly GCA_023264155.1 of Flavobacteriales bacterium. Taxonomy (GTDB): domain Bacteria; phylum Bacteroidota; class Bacteroidia; order Flavobacteriales_D; family Sanyastnellaceae; genus JALQTD01. The sequence continues at coordinate 6,394 of JALQTD010000072.1, forward strand.
ACCACATCACCCAACCGAGCAAAATTAATTATCAATTGTAACGCCATCTTTGCGATAAGCATGCGTTAAATTCGCGCGGGCCCGCAGCGCCTCTGCATCACTTCCTTAAACCGCCTCCCACCGGAAATGCCGCGCACTCACTTCGCATTCTTCTTGCTATTATTCGCCGCCGAAGTCCATGCTCAGCCACAATTGGAACGCCCAGCCTGTGCCGAATGGCAGATTGCCTACGACTCCTTGCTCGCTGCGGGAGAACGGGAATCGGCGTTGGGAGTTTGCGGGAACTTGGTTAACTGCTTGGAGGCCGTTGAGGGGGACACGAGTTTGGCGCTCGCGGTGGCTTACCGGTGGTGGGGCAACCGGCATTACGAATGGGGGAATGCTAGCGAGGCAGAAGAGAAGTATTTGGCCAGCTTGCAGCTGCTTACCTCCCAAAACCGGGCACAACAACTCGATTATTCCCACGCCGCGAACAACCTCAGCATCGTTTACCGGAACCAAGGAAATTTCGAGCAAGCCGAGAAACACTGCCTGCGTGCGATGGCTATTCGAAAACACTACGGAAGCAAGGCGACGAACCATTACGCGAGTAGCCTGATTAACCTCGCCGGACTGTATCGTTCGCAGGGCCGGCTGGAGGCCGCCGCTGAATTTTATCTTGAAGGGCTCGAATTGAGCCGTGAATTGTTCGGTGACGCATCTACCGCTGTGGCCACTGCGCACAACAATTTGGCCGTCGTTTACAGCGACCTCGACGCGATGACGAAAGCCGAGGAGCACTACCAGGCAGCGCTTGACGTGCAGCGCGCACTGTTCGGCCCCGGTCACCCAAACGTGGCCATTACCTTGAACAATTTGGCCATCCATTGCCGGAACGCGGGGCAGTTGGAGGCCTCCCGGGAGCACCTCGAAGCTGCGTTGGAAATCCAGCGCGAAGCCTTGGGGGTCGACCACCCGGAATTTGCTCGAACCTTATCGAATTTGGCCACCAATGCATTCGAGCGGGGAGATTTCCAGACAGCCTTGACACACCGGAAATCTCTGCTCGCCCACACGGCTTCATTTGTTAGGCAATCCTTTGTCGGCATGTCACGGGAGCAGATGCGCCTGTTTTGGGAACAAGAAGAAGCTTTCGTCTACGGATGCATCGAATTGGCACAAGTGTATCCGCCAGCAACGGGGCTGGCCTTCGATGCCTTGCTTTTCGGCAAGGGCCTCTTGCTGAGCTCGTTGACCGAGATCGAAGTGGCTGTCAACGAGGAAGCAGATGCCGAGGTGCGAAAGGCGTATGCCGAGCTCGTAGAATCGCGCAAAGCCATGCTGCAATTGCGGGACACGGACCCGGGTGGCGAGGAATACAACTTCCACGCGCAACGAGCCCAACGACACGAAAAACTCCTCTCACGGAAAGTCAGTTCTTTCAGCCAGTTCCAAGACCAGCTCCTGGTCGGGTGGAGGGATGTGCAGGCACAGCTCAGCACCGCGGCGGCCGCCATTGAAATCGGACAATACCGGCACCCGGAGGACGGCAGAATGCATTACCTCGCCTTGGTGGTGAGGCCTGGAGCGGCGGCTCCGGTGATCACGGAATTGTGCACGGATGCGGATTTGGCGCAGCCCGAAGGGGCAATGCCCGTGCACCTCCCGGAGTATGCGGAAGCGGTGAACCGGCGGTTGGAACGGCTGTACGACGTGCTTTGGAAGCCGCTCCTGCCTTTGCTTCAAGGGGTGGAGGATGTGTACTATTGCGGCGTGGGGGATTTGGCCCAAATCCCGTTGCACGCACTGAACACCCCGATCGACAGCACACACCGCCGGTACGTCATGGACGATTTCAACCTGCACGCCCTGTCGACCGCGCGCCTCATTGCCAATGGCAGCCACAGCAAGCCGGTCTCGTTGCGAAAATCGGCACTTGCCCTCGGCTACATCAATTACAACGGGGCGGGCACCACTGAGGACGCCAACGCTACGGCCCTCAACGCGTTGACCAGCCGCAATGAGCTGCGCGGGGAACACGCGGGGCAGTTGTTCGCCACGCTTCCTCAAACCCTCACCGAGATCGAAGAACTGGCCGCTCACTTGGGAGAACGCGGTTGGGACATCGACTTGCGCACGGCGGAACAAGCGTCCGAACACGGACTGAAGGAAGCGCTGCAACAGCATCCCCCCGGGGTGCTGCACTTTGCGACGCATGGATTTTCGTTCAGCACTGCGCAGGGAACCGAGGAGGGGGGAGAGCCTTGGATGAACACGAGCTTTCGAACGAGTTCAGATCCGTTGGCGCGCACCGGACTGCTCTTGTCCGGAGGCAATTACGCGTGGATGGGCCAGGGCGAGGAGCTCATCGGGGCGACGGGCGACGACGGGGTGCTCACGGCAGCTGAGATTGCAGCGCTGGATCTGCGAGCGACGTCCCTTGTGGTGCTGAGCGCGTGTGAGACCGGCAACGGGGCGTGGTCCGGAATGGAAGGTACGCTGGGGCATTTCCGCGCTTTCAAATTGGCGGGCGTGCGCGCTGTTGTGCAGTCCTTTTGGACGGTACCAGACCGGGAAACGCGCGAGCTGATGGGCCTCTTCTATGCGGATTTGGCCCAAAACCACTCGCCAGAATCATCGTTCGCCCTGGCCCAATCCAGCATGCGCCAGCGCTACCCCCACTCACCATACAAATGGGCCGCATTCGTCTACATGCAATAACGGCGTGGATCGCCAAGCAGCGAGCGTGGCAACTCGCCATCTTCTACGCCCTGCTGTTGGCCGGAGCTTCTGCGGCATTGCCGCGGTTGCTCGAGTGGAGCGTTTTTCAGGTATTCACCGTGGAGCAAGACCTTACAAGTGACTTTCACCTGAACGATTTGTATTACCAATTCGGCTCCACAAAGCAGCCCAAGCGGGTGCACGACGTGGTCATCCTGAACACCCAACCCATCGGCGAAGGCGTCACCGCATCTTTCCGCTCCACCTTAGCCGACTTAATTGAAACCACTGCTGCGCTCAGTCCAAGCGCCATCGGCATTGATTTGATTTTTGGGCAACCTGAAGAACCGTCGCAACCGTTTGAACTCGCCACCTCGATGCTGCGGTATCAACTGGCGAAAAACCCTGAAATCATCATCGGGGTCGTGGACGGCCAAGGAGGCGCGTTCCTCCCCGACTCCAACCGGTGGGGCGTTGTGAATTTCCCGGAACAAGGGCGGGTCTCTATTCGCAGATACAACCGCACTTTCGGAGCATTGCCCTCGTTCGCGGCGCGGATGGTGACTGCCCACCGCCCCGGTTTTCTCGAGGAATCGAAGGTGCCGGATGGGTTTCCGCTTCATTATTTGGCCCACGACCAAATTATCCACCCGGTCATCCGGCGCGACTCGCTTCCGGTCAAATTTGAGGCCACCGCGGGCATTCCGGTGGTCGACGCCCGCGATCTCCTGATGCACCCCCAACT
>JALQTD010000073.1 GCA_023264155.1 Flavobacteriales bacterium
CAGCGGCGCTGCGCGGGGACTTCTTCGCGGGAGATTTTTTCGTGGCCAATGGTTCCGGTACTAGGTGGGTTGCGAACTCCGAAAATTACGCCCCGCGCAAAGCGTGTGCGGCGGGCAGTGGGCGACCTTTTCCACGAAGGGATGTGTGCAAGGGTTGGAGGTGGAAGGGGGGAGGTGTATTTTTGCGCCTTGCAGCCTTGTCATTCGGTGAGGTTTGTCTATATTTGCACCCCAATTCAGGTAAGATGGCCAAGAAAGGCAACCGCGTACAAGTTATCCTCGAGTGCACTGAGCACAAGGACTCCGGCATGGCCGGCACTTCTCGTTACATCACGACGAAGAATCGGAAGAACACGCCCGAGCGCATCGAAATCAAGAAGTATAATCCGGTGCTGCGGAAGTACACCGTTCACAAGGAGATCAAATAATCACCTGTCATGGCTAAGAAGACCGTTGCATCGTTGCAGACCGGCGGAGGTAAGCAACACACGAAAGTGATCAAAATGGTACGCAGCCCCAAGTCGGGCGCGTACACGTTCAAAGAAGAGGTGGTTCACAACGACGACGTCAAAGCTTGGTTCGCCAAGGACTGACGCGCAGAACCCCGCTCCCCGCGAGCGCCCAAATATTGAAAAGGGCCTGTTCCTCACGGAGCGAGGCCCTTTTTGCATGAATTGCATTCCAATCCCTGCAGCACCGGCATTGCGCGCGGTGTCTTCAACGTAATTTGCACGCATGAGTTTCCTCAAACGGCTGTTTAGCAAACAAGAAAAGCAGACCCTCGACGAAGGGTTGGAAAAGTCCAAGTCGCATGTGTTCTCCAAGCTGGCGAAGGTGTTCACCGGTCGCCGGGTGGTGGATGAGGCCCTCATGGACGAGTTGGAAGAGGCCTTCATCACGGCGGACGTCGGTGTTGAAACGACGATGCGCTTGCTCTCCCGCTTGCGGAAGCGAGCGCGCTTTGAGGCGTACATGGAAATGCAGGACCTGTACGGCATGATGCGGGAGGAAATGGCGGCCCTGTTCCATGAGGACAACCGGGCGCCAGAAGGGTACAGCATTCCAAAGAGCGATCAGCCCCACGTCATCCTCGTCGTGGGGGTCAACGGGGTTGGAAAAACGACCTCGATCGGCAAGCTCGCCCACCGCTACAAGTCCCAAGGGCATGAGGTCATCCTCGGTGCAGCGGACACCTTCCGGGCGGCCGCCATCGACCAGCTGAAGGTGTGGGCGGAGCGCGTAGGCGTTCCCGTGGTCGCTCAGAACATGGGCGCCGACCCCGCGTCGGTGGCGTTCGACACCTTGCAATCGGCGGTGGCCCGCAAGGCGGATGTGGCCATCATCGATACGGCAGGTCGGTTGCACAACAAGCGCGGCTTGATGGAGGAGCTGGCGAAGGTGCGCCGCGTGATGGACAAGGTGGTGCCCGGTGCTCCGCATGAGGTGTGGCTGGTTTTGGACGGCTCCACAGGCCAAAACGCGGTCGAGCAAGCCAAACAATTCCTCGCCACCACCGACGTCACCGGACTCATCGTCACGAAACTCGACGGCACAGCAAAAGGCGGTGTGGTCTTGGCCATCAGCTTGCAGTTCAACATCCCGGTGCGCTACATCGGCGTTGGGGAACAGCTCGACAACTTGCAGGACTTCCACCTCGACGAGTTCCTCGACAGCTTGCTCCCCGAGCGGCTGGAGGACGGATTGGATGCAGCAGAGGGCTCAGCAGAATGAGGACCCGTTCCACCAATCCCCGCAAGGTCAATGTAGTGACCTTGGGCTGCTCGAAAAACCTTTTCGATTCGGAGGTCATGATGGCCCAGCTCAAAGCGAATCAATTCGACGTCGAGCACGAGAGTACGAAGGATGACAGCGGCATCGTCATTGTCAATACATGCGGTTTCATCGAAAGTGCCAAGCAGGAATCCATCGACACCATCCTGCGCTTCGGTGAAGCAAAAGCCGCTGGGGAGCTCGACAAGCTGTACGTCACCGGTTGCCTGTCCGAACGGTACAAGGAAGAGCTCGCGGAAGGCATTCCGGAAGTCGATGCGTGGTTCGGCACCCGGGATTTGCCCCGGCTGCTGAAAACCCTGAAGGCCGACTACAAAAAAGAATTGGTGGGGGAGCGGCTGTTGACGACGCCCTCGCATTACGCCTACCTGAAGATTGCGGAGGGGTGCGACCGTCCTTGCGCGTTCTGTGCGATTCCGCTGATGCGGGGCAAGCACGTGTCGACGCCGATGGAGGAGTTGGTGGAACAGGCGCGCGGCCTCGCTGCCCAAGGCGTCCGGGAGCTCATCCTCATAGCGCAGGACCTCACGTTTTACGGCCTGGACCTGTACAAGGAACGCAAGTTGGCCGAGTTGGTCCGCCGCCTGAGTGACGTGGAAGGCATCGGCTGGATCCGCTTGCACTACGCTTTCCCGACGGGATTCCCGATGGACGTGTTGGACGTGATGGCGGAGCGGGAGAACGTGTGCAACTACCTCGACATGCCCTTGCAGCATGCTTCCGATGACATCCTGAAAGCGATGAAGCGGGGCACCACCCAGGCCAAAACCGATGCCCTCGTACAAGCCATCCGCGCAAAAATGCCGGACATCGCCCTGCGGACCACCCTCATCGCCGGCTTTCCGGGCGAAACCGAAGCCCACCACGCGGAGGTGCTCGAATGGGTCGAGCGGATGCGGTTTGAGCGACTCGGTTGCTTCACCTATTCCCACGAAGAGAACACGTCCGCCTATGCCCTCGCAGATGACGTGCCCGAGGACGTCAAGCGCGCCCGGGTCGATGCCATCATGGAGTTGCAGGCCGGCATCTCGCTCGAACTCAACGAGCGCCTCGTCGGCACCACCCAGAAGGTCCTCATCGACCGGGCCGAGGATGGCGCCTGGATCGGCCGCACCCAGTACGATTCGCCGGATGTGGACAACGAAGTGCGCATCGCCTTCCGGGACGATTTGCACCTGCGCATTGGCGATTTTGTCATGGCCCAAATCACCGGGGCCTCCGAATTTGACCTGGACGCCGAAGTGGCATGAACTACCCCGTAATGGAACGGTTCAAGACCCTCCAAGGCGAGGGCATGCACGCTGGGGTATCCGCATGGTTCATCCGGCTCGCGGGCTGTGACGTCGGTTGTGCCTGGTGCGACGTGAAGGAAAGCTGGCCGGCGGACGCCCACCCCATGCTGTCGGTTGCGGATTTGGTGGCGGAAGCGGTTTCGGCCCAAACCCGCATCGTGGTCATCACAGGGGGCGAGCCTTTGATGTACGATTGCGGCCCCTTGACCGAAGCCTTGCGCGCGGCAGGCTGCACGGTTCACCTCGAAACCTCGGGTGCCCACCCGCTGACCGGAACGTGGGACTGGATCACCTTCAGCCCCAAGCGGTTCAAGGCGCCCTTGCCCGGCATTTACGAGGTGGCCGACGAACTCAAGGTGGTGGTGGTGAACCGGCAAGACCTGGATTGGGCGGAAACACATGCGGCCCAACTGAAGGCCGGTGCGGCTCAGCTGATGCAGCCGGAGTGGAGCCGCCGCGAACGGCTGCACAGCCTGTTGACCGAGTACATTGCGGGGCATCCGGAATGGCGGTTGTCCCTCCAGACCCACAAATACCTCGGGATCCCCTGATCAGTCCAGGTGGTCGAGGGAGGGAAGCAGGTCGCGAAGCGATTCACGGCTCGTCGGCGTGTACTCGTCGCCCACCTCGAACTCGACGTCCTCCTCACTCGCGGAGAGGAATTCCATCACCAGCCACGCCCCGTCCGAATCCGTCAAAGGGAAAGCAAGCGGGAGCCTCGGGAAGCCTAAAACGCACGGACTTTCCATGCGGTCGGCGCTGAGCCAAGCGACGGCGCCTTGGTCGGTGGAATACGCTTGCGCCTCCAGCCCCGCAATGATCGGATGCTTGCCGCCCGAAATGACCTCGTCCAAGCACGCGGGCCAAGTGGCCTCCGATTCGCGCTTCCACGGCAACATGGAACAGGTCTGGTCGAGGAGCGCGATGGACATGCCGAAGATGGGGAGCAAGGCATCGTAGGTTGGTGAATTGATTTGGCCTAACCAAACCACGGGGTACTCGACGCCCACTTCCTCCAGCCGGTAGCGATCGCCGTCCAAGTACAGGTCCCAATGCGTCGGAAGTTGGGCCGAATCCGAACCGCAGGTGTGCACGGCGTACCGGATGTGCGTGATTTTCGCCGACGCCGCAGCGCTCCAACCGGCGAGAAGTAGAATGAGCAAGTACCGCATGACCAACGCGTTGAGGAGCGAAGATAGGCGGTCGGTGGTTACCATGCGAGGGTGCGTTCGACCGCTTCTTTCACCCGATCTGCATTGACCAAAACAAACCGCTCCAACGTTTCGTTCAAGGGAATGGCCGGAGTGTCCATCGAGCCCACCACTTCGACAGGTGCGTCGAGTGCCCAGAACAGCTCTTGGGCGATGCGTCCGGCCAACGCTCGGGCGAATCCGTTTTCGGCAGGCTCTTCCGTGACGATGACGGCGCGGTGGGTGATTTCCAGCCGCTCCCGGATGAGGTCGAAGTCGACGGGGACGATGGAACGCAGGTCGAGGATTTCAACCGGCAACCCCGCAGCCACGGCTTCTTCCGCCCAATAAACGCCCCGGCCGTAGGCGATGACCGTGAGTTGGGGCTGGTCGACGCTCCGCGCCATCCGGCCTTTGCCCAAGGGCACGACGTAGTCGGCCGCCGGCTCGATGCATTTCGCGGCCTCCGTGCCCGGGATTTTCGACCAGTACAGTCCCTTGTGTTCGAGGACCACGACCGGGTTGGGGTCGTAGTAGGCCGCTTTCAGCAGGCCTTTGAGGTCGGCGCCGTTCGACGGGTAGGCCACCTTGATGCCGCGGATGTTGGCGAGGACGGACTCGATGCTCGAGCTGTGGTAGGGGCCGCCGCTGCCGTACGCCCCGATGGGGACGCGGATGACGCTGTGGACGGGCCATTGGCCATTGGAAAGGAAGTAGCTGCGGCTGAGTTCGGTGAACAGCTGGTTCAAACCGGGCCAGAGGTAGTCCGCGAACTGGACTTCCACAATGGGGCGCAAGCCCGCCGCGCTCATCCCGGCCGTGCTTCCGATGATGAAGGCCTCTTGGATGGGGCTTGCTCCGAATTTTTGGGCCAAAGTGGCCGCCTCCCGGAACACGCCGCCCAGCCGACCGCCCACGTCCTGCCCGTAGAGCAGCGCCTCCGGATGGTCCGCCAAAATCTCCTGCATGGCGTGCAAAGCGCAGTCCACCATCAAGGTCACTTCGCCGCCTTCCGGCATGCGGGTGCCCCGTTCTTCGGTCACCGACGTGGGCGCAAAGCGGTGGGCGAGGAGGTCTTCTCCGCGCGGCTCTTCGGCCTGTTTTGCGGCTTCGTAATCTTCATGGACCGCCGCTTTCGTCGTGTCGAGCACCTCTTGCAAGGCAGCGCGGTCAACGCCTTCCGCTTCAAGGGCGCTCAGCAGCCGGGGCAGCGGGTCGCGCTGGCGGTGCGCTTCGAGGTCGTCGCGGTACCATTCCCGCCGCACGCCGCTCGTGTGGTGACCGAGCAGGGGCACCTTCGCGTGCACGAGCACGGGCTTCCGCTCCGTTCGCACGTAGTGGAAGGCTTCCTCCATGGTGGCTTCGCTCGCAGCGCTGTCGGCGCCGTCGACCTGCATGCAGCGGATGGGTGGGAAGGCAGCAGCGAGGGTGGAGGCGTCACCGAATCGGATCTCGGAGGCATGGGCCGAGATGTCCCATTCGTTGTCTTGGATGAGCCAAATCATCGGCAACTCCTTCAACGCGCTCATGTGCAGCGCCTCGCTCACTTCCCCCTCCGTGATGGCGGCGTCCCCAATGGAACACACGACCACGGGCGCGCTGCCGTCGCCTTCGACTTCGTGCGGGAGCCCGTGCTGCTCGCGGTATTGCACGCCCATGGCCACGCCCGCGGCGGGGATGGCCTGCATGCCGGTGGCGCTGCTTTGGTGCGGAATGCGCGGCATGCCCGGGCGGTTCAGCGACGGGTGGCTGTAGTAGGTGCGGCCGCCGGAGAAGGGGTCGTCGCGTTTGGCGAACAGTTGGAGCATCAGCTCGTACGGGCGCATGCCCATGGCGAGGAGGATGCTGTCGTCGCGGTAGTAGGCGCTCAGGAAGTCCTGCTCCTTGAGCCGCCGGCCGGTCGCGATTTGGATGGCCTCGTGCCCGTTCGAGCAAGCGTGCACGTACTTGGAAGTCACGCGCGCTTCGGCTTCGTACAGGTCGGACATCGCGCGCGCTGTGGCCATGAGGCGCAGCGTCTCGAGGGCGTGGTCGACGGCGGGGGCTGAGGTCGTTTTTGGCATAGCTGGGCCAAAGATACAGCGCCCCGGATGGCTACCTTGCGCCCATGCAAATTGCGTTCTGGAAATGGGAAGGCGCGGGCAACGATTTCATCCTCGTGGATGGACGCCAAATGCCGCGCGCGCTGAATCCCGACGAAGTGACCCGCTTGTGCGACCGCCACCACGGCATCGGGGCGGACGGGTTGATTGTGTTGACGCCCTTGGTCCTCGCGAGCGGGGAAGAACCCGTGGGGGATGTCCGCGAGTGGCCGCGGTGGGAGATGGACTACTGCAACGCGGACGGCACGCGGTCGTTCTGCGGGAACGGCAGCCGGGCGAGCTTCGCTTTCCTGGTGCGGCAAGGGTGGGCGCCCCGCAGGGCGACGCTCGTGGCGTGCGACGGGGCGCATGCGGCGGTTTGGGACGCATCGCGGGACTTGCCGGGCGTGGCGCTGCAACCGATGGGGGGCGCGCGGCATTTGGGCGCGGCGCCGGAGGGCGTGGCGGTGGCCCCTGCCGATCATTGGTTCGCCGATTCGGGCTCGCCCCACCACGTCGCCTTTCTCGGCACGGACCGCGAGGCCTTGGCCACCGTGGACGTGCGGGCCACGGGCGCGGCCATCCGCCACCACGCGGTGCACGCCCCGGCCGGTGCGAACGTGAACTTCGTGGCGGACAGCGCGAGCGACGTGACGGAATTGTGGGCGCGGACCTTTGAGCGCGGGGTCGAGGACGAAACCCGGGCCTGCGGCACGGGCGCGACCGCCATCGCCGTGGCCGATTACATGCGCCGCGGCGGGCCGACCTTCCGCCGCATCCACATGCCGGGGGGCACCTTGGAAGTGACGTTCGACCACGATCCGGAGGGCTTCGACGGCATTTGGCTGCACGGCCCTGCGCGCGAGGCGTTCACGGGCGTGGTCGAATGGCCGGACAAGCCGGAGCGCCCTTCGCCGAACACCGACATCTTCGCGTGGCTCGGCGTGTGGGTGGCCCTGCTGCTCGGCTGGAATTTAACGGTTCAGGCGCAGCCTGTGTTGACCGATCAAGCCCAAATCTCCCTGCTGACCGGCTCGCCCGGCACCGAGCTTTGGTCCGCCTGGGGCCACACCGCCCTCCGCGTCTACGACCCCGGCCGCACCCCCGCCATCGACTACGTGTACAACTACGGCACCTTCGCCTTCGGCCCGGGCTTTTACACGCGCTTCCTCCGCGGCCACCTCGACTACCGCCTCTCGCGCGATCCCTTCGGCTCGTTCCAAATCAGCTACCTCCGGAGCGGCCGGGGGCTCCTCGAACAACCGCTCGACCTCGCCCCGGAGGATGTGCAGGCCGTGGCCGAATACCTCGAATGGAACCTGCTGCCCGAGAACCGAACGTACCGTTACCAGTTCTTCAAGGACAACTGCGCCACGCGGGTGCTGACCGTGATGGAGGACGTCTTTGGCGAGCGCTGGGACGCGGGGTGCACCGAGGCGCCTGGCCCGGCGGGTGGGCATACGTACCGCGCGGCGGTCCGGCCGTACTTGCAGGGCTGGCCGTGGGCAGCGGCGGGCGTGGAGTGGGCACTGGGGCCGGAAGCTGATTCCGGTCCCGCTTGTTTTGCGTGCTTCCTTCCGGACGGTTTGGCGGACCAAATCCAACGCGCCCGCCTCGATGGCGCCCCCATCGCCTCCCCGCCCCTCGAGCGCGTCCCCCGCGAGGGCGCCTGGTTTTCCCAAGGCCCGCCGACCCCACTGCACCCCACGGCGGCCGCCGTCGCCTGGCTCCTCCTCACCTTGCTCACCCTCCGCGGCGGCCGCTGGACGTGGCTCGGCCGCTCCATCTTCCTCCTCACCGGCCTGGTCGGCCTGCTCCTCGCCGCCGCCTGGGCCTTCACGGACCACCGCGACCTGTGGGCGAACTCCACCCTCCTGTGGGCGAACCCCGCCCTGCTGGTCCTTTACGTGCCCCGCTGGTTCAACGCCCGGTGGGGCGCCGGGCTGCGCGCGGTTTTGTTTGTATTTTTGGGTTCCTTCGTCGCGATGAAAGCGGTGACGGGGTGGGATGTCCCGGTGTGGATGGCAGCGCTGCTGCTGGCCGTGGCCCTCGCCCTTGAGCCGTGGAAATTGCGCCAAACCCTGCACCGTTGAACCCAATAACCCTCCGTTTTGCCTTCTTGTGGGCGGCCATCGCGCTGGCCTGGTCGGGGTGCCGCCGCGAACCCACGCGCTGGGAGCTCGACGTGGCCCTGCCGTTGGTGGACGCGACCTGGGGCTGGGCGGACGTCCTCGGCGATACGTTGGGCGAGGTGACGGCCGGAAACCCGGGCGTGTTGAAATTTCAGGGCGAGGTGGGCCGGGTGGCCTTGGACGAATTGGCCTACCTGCCGGACACCCTCGTCGAGAACATCCTGACTCCGGCGTTTGCGGGCGGTCCGTTTGAGGTGCCGCCCGGCGCGGTCCTGCTCGACGAGCAGCAGGACATCGTGTTCCAAGGCATCGAGCAGGAATTCACGTCGATGTGGCTCGAGGCGGGCAAGATCCTTTACGAGGTGAAGAGCAAGACGAACGGCTACGTGCGCATGCGCTACGATTTCCCGAGCGTGACCTTGGGCGGCGAGCCGGTGGTGTTGGACGTGGTGCTGCCGCCGTCGCTCGACGGGGGGAGCCAAATCGAAACCGGCGAAATTGATTTGGCCTCCGCCCTCATCGACTTCACGGGCGCAAGCGGCGACGAAGTGAACCGCATCAACTCCAACCTGCTCATCGGCACCCCCGCGGACATCGCCTACACGGCAGAAGTGTACGGCACCGACAGCATCGAAGTGCGCATGCTGTTCACAGGGCTCGAAGTCCGCGAAGTGACCGGGTATTTCGGCCAAATCGGCATCGACCTGAACGAGTCCGCCTCCCTGTTCGACCCCGCGCGGTTCCCGGCGGGCGTGGTGACCGCGGCGCCGACACGTGCAGACCTGACCTTGCACAATACGTTGGGCGCGGACCTTTCGTTTTGGGTGGAGGCGTTGGAGTTCGATGGGGTGGGCCTTGACCACCCGCAAATGGGGCAGGAACAGGTGTTGTCGCGGGCGGACTGGTCGACCGATCCGCCGGCAATGGACGCGTGGTCGTTCGATTTGCTCGCGTGCACGCCGGACTTTTTTGAGGTGGTGGGGGCTTTGCCCGAGGCCGTGGCCGTGACGGGGGGCTTGCAGCTCAACCCGCTCGGGAACGTGACAGCCGGGAACGACTTTTTGCGTGCGGCGGAGTTGCCGTTCTTGACCTTGGATTTGGAGCTGCCGTTGTCGGTGGGCGTGAACGGTTTGGTCATCCGCGATACGGTGGATTTGCAGCCCCAATCCATGCCGGGGTTTGA
>JALQTD010000074.1 GCA_023264155.1 Flavobacteriales bacterium
CCCACAGGATGTCGGCGAGTTCATCGGCGATTTCGCGCCCGGCCTCGCTGAGCTTGGCACTCTGGTCCCCATACCGCCGAGCAAAGAGGCGGGCGAGCTCGCCGACTTCCTCAGTCAACACCGCGAGGTTCGTCAGTTCGGAGAAGTAGCGCACCCCGACCGTGCGGATCCAATCGTCGACTTGGCCCTGCGCCGCGCGCAGCGTGACATCCGGGGTGTTGCGGCCCTCGAACGGCCGCGTGTTCATTCCTTGTTCCATGTGTCCAAACAAATCGTTACCGGGCCATCGTTGACCAGTTCCACTTGCATGTCGGCTCCGAAGCGGCCCCGTTGTGGCGGCGCTCCGGTCAGCCGTTCGCAGGCGGTGAGGAAGTATGCGTAGAGGGGGATCGCGTGGTCGGGCCGGGCAGCGCCGGTGAAGCCCGGCCGGTTGCCTTTTTTGTACGAGGCGTGCAGCGTGAATTGGCTCACCACCAGCAGCTCACCTTGAGCGCCTGCCAAATCCAGGTTCATCTTGCCCGCCTCGTCCGAAAAAATCCGCATCCCCACGATTTTTGAAGCCAGCCAATCGGCATCGGCCTCCGTATCGCGCGGCTCCACGCCCAACAACACCACCAGTCCTCGGTCGATGGCCCCGTGTACCGCGCCATCGATGTGGACCGCTGCTCGCGCGGCCCGTTGAATCACTGCTCGCATGCCGGCCAAGTTAGGCACGAAAAAGGGCCGCTTCCGAAGAGGCGGCCCTTTCCAATTTCGGTCCGAGGCGCTTAGCGCAGCGCAGCCGTCAAGGCTTCGAATGAAACGAGGTCCTCCTCGTCGAGCAATTCGTAGTCGCGCAATTCCATGGTCACGACGCGGACGTTGTGGTCCATGTCCACGGTCAGCGTGGGGTCGTAATCGAGGCCGATGATGCCGCCCGCGTCAGCCGTCCAGAAGAAGGCAAAGCCCGTGAAGTCGGTCCAGGCGCTTGGGATTTGGTTCCAGTAGCCGAAGTCGTCTTGGATGTAGACCATCACCATGCCGTTGTTGTAAATGGATTCGGTGATGATGGGCACCGGGATTTCGGTGTAAGTGCCGCCGGCCCAGTCGGCCACGGTGACGGTGGTTTCATAGAGCTCGAAGCCGGCGTCTGCGCCGTCCACGCCATTTACTCCGTTTTGTCCGTCCGCTCCAGCGGGTCCAGCAGGTCCTTCTTTGGCACAGCCAGCGAACATCAACGTCGCAGCTCCGATCAATGCAAATGCAATGCGTTTCATGGGATAGGGTTTAATGAATGGGGGCGAAATTAGGGCAACGGCGATGGAGACGTTGAAAAGTGGGGGACAAATCGTGGAGGTGTGCGCACGGGGCTGGGTTATTTTTGGCCTTTGAAAACGACCTTCATGTCAGCAGCCATCCAACCCGCAACCCTCGAGCAAGCCATCGAAATGGGCCTGCGCCCGGAAGAATTCGAAGCCATCGCCGAACACCTCGGACGCACGCCCAACTTCACGGAAATGTGCATCTACAGCGTGATGTGGAGCGAACATTGCTCGTACAAGAACAGCATCATGTGGCTGAAGACACTGCCGAAAGACGGGCCCCACATGCTCGTGAAGGCAGGGGAGGAGAACGCGGGCATCGTGGACATCGGAGACGGGCTCGGCTGCGCGTTCAAAATAGAGAGCCACAACCACCCTTCTGCGTTGGAGCCGTACCAAGGAGCTGCGACGGGAGTGGGCGGCATCAACCGCGACATCTTCACGATGGGCGCGCGGCCGATCGCTCAGCTGAACAGCCTGCGCTTCGGGGCGTTGGAGGAGGCGCGGACGAAGTGGCTGCTCGAAGGCGTGGTGAAGGGCATCGGGGATTACGGCAACAGTTTCGGGATCCCCGTGGTGGGCGGCGAAGTGTTCTTCGACGAGAGCTATCACCAAAACCCGCTTGTCAACGCGATGTCCGTCGGCATCCTCGAAACGAATCGCATCATCTCTGCCACGGCGTCGGGTGTGGGCAACCCCGTTTACATCGTCGGATCAGCCACGGGCAAGGACGGCATCCAAGGCGCTTCGTTTGCCTCCAAGGACATGACCGCCGAGAGCGCTGAGGACCTGCCAGCAGTGCAGGTCGGCGACCCCTTCCAGGAGAAGTTGCTCCTTGAAGCGACGTTGGAGTTGGCCGGCACGGACGCCGTGGTCGGCATGCAGGACATGGGCGCGGCAGGCATCACCTGCTCCACGTCTGAAATGTCAGCCGCGGGCGGCGTGGGCATGGACATCCACCTTGACCGCGTGCCCTTGCGCCAGCAGGACATGGAGCCGTTCGAGATTTTGCTCAGCGAGTCGCAGGAGCGGATGCTCGTCGTGGTGAAGAAAGGCCACGAAGCAGAAGTGGAGGCCATCTTCGAGAAGTGGGACCTGCACGCTGAGGCCATAGGTGAAGTAACGGAGGGCCCGCATTTGCGCTACTTCGTAGGCGGCGAGCTCATCGCAGAGGTGGAGGCGCACAACCTCGTGCTCGGCGGTGGTGCGCCGGTGTATGAGCGCGAGTACGAGGAACCCGCTTGGTTTGCTGAAAGTCAAACCTTCGACGCCACCACCGTGGCCATCCCGTCCCTCGAGGAGGCTGCTGCCATCGCCGAATCCCTGATCGAGCAGCCGAACATTGCCTCCAAGCGCTGGGTCACCGACCAGTACGATTCGACGGTCGGCACCGTGCACCGTGGCGCGAACCGGCCCTCCGATGCCGGCGTGGTGAGCGTTCGGGGCACGAACAAGGCCCTTGCTTTGACGGTCGATTGCAACGCCCGCTACGTGGACGCCGATCCCTACACCGGAACGGCCATCGCCGTCGCTGAGGCGGCCCGGAACATCAGCTGTACCGGGGCGGTGCCGTCCGCGATCACGAACTGTTTGAATTTTGGCAACCCCTACAACAAAGAGGTTTACTGGCAGTTTGTCCACGCCATCAAGGGCATGAGCGCCGCGTGCGAACGGTTCCAAACGCCGGTCACCGGCGGAAACGTCAGCTTCTACAACCAGAGCACCCTTGAAGACGGCACCACGAAATCTGTGTTCCCCACGCCGACCATCGGCATGGTGGGGGTCATGGAAGACCGTTCGAAGCACATGTCCCTTGACTTCAAGGAGAAGGGGGAGTTGCTGTTTTTGCTCGGTGAAGTCACGAACTGCATCCATTCGTCGGAATACCTCGCGAACATCGTGGGCGTCAAGCGCTCGCCAGCGCCACACTTCGACCTCGAAGCAGAGGCGGCACTGCACAGCGCGGTCCGGGCGGTCATCGATGCCGAAACTGTGCAGGCCGTGCACGACGTGGCCGACGGTGGCTTGTTCGTGACCTTGCTCGAAATGGGCATGCCGCGTGGCCTTGGCTTCGACATCGTGACCGATTCCGACATCCGCCTCGACGCCTTCCTTTTCGGGGAGGGCCAAGGCCGGGTCGTGGTCAGTTGCTTGGAGGACCAGCAGGACGCCTTCCTTGATGTGCTCGAAGCGCACCAGGTGCCGGTGGTTCTTTTGGGCCATGTCACCAAGGGCAAGCTGCAAGTGGACGGCCACCTCTTCGGTTACGTAGACGAGTACCGGAATACCTTTGACAACGTCTTGGCGGAGGAAATGGAGGCGTAATGCCGCATTGCAGGCCAAATCCCGCCGTTCCACAAGAAAAGCGGTACTTTCGCGTTAGTCCACCGCGCCCATGAAAACCTGGTTCCAATTCCTGGTCAGCCGCTCCTTCCGACGCCACCTCCTGGCGCTGGCGGTTGTTTGGCTCCTGCTGGTCGGCGGCACCTGGGTCTTCCTGAACGGTTACAGCCGGCGCGGCGACGTGGTGGAGCTTCCCGATTTGCGGGGCAAAACCCTGGCTGAAGCCCAAGCCCTGCTCTCCGAAGCCCACCTCGAGGCCATCCACCTCGACAGCGTTTACAGCGCGAAGGGCCGTCCTCACGAGGTCATCGAGCAGCTGCCCCCTGCTGCAAGCCCCATCAAGCCGGACCGCAAGGTCTACCTCACCACCTACCGGGCCCTGCCCCCCAACGAGACCCTCGGGGTGGAGGAAGGAATGGACGTGCGGGTGGCACGCATCCGGCTCGAAAACAAAGGGTTCGTCGTTGAGGAAGTGGAGGAACCGAACGTGGCCCTCGTCGGCCGCGTGGTCCGCGTCGAAACCAGCCGCCGCCACCTGCTTGCCCCGGATGCCCGGCTGCCCCGCGGCACGTCCCTCCGGCTCGTGGTCGGGCGAACGACGAACGAAAAAGTGCCGATGCCGGACTTGGTAGGGTTGCCGCTCGATTCGGTCCGGGCGTACTTGATCCGCGGCCGCCTGAGCTTGGGACTTGTGGAATACAGCGAGGCGTGCGAAGATGCCGACGACAGCGCCGAGGCGGTGGTCATCGAGCAACATGTGCCGCCGACGGAGGAGGCCGGTTTGCCTGCGGGAACCGAGATCGACATTTACATGGGGCTCGAGGGGGATGAACCGCGTCAAGCGGTCGAAAAGTTTTGAAGAAACGACATTGAAGATGAATTGGAACCAAATGAAGTCCACCATTCCTGCGGCGTTGATGTTGGGGTGGATGTGGATGGCCGCGACCACGCTGTCGGCCCAAGGCGAATGGGAACACGACCTGGTGATCGTGCCACAAGCGCGACCTGAACTGGGAGCTGAACGCGGGGGCGGACAGCTCGCTTTGCCTTTTTTCGATGATTTTTCCACCCCCTCCACGGCGGACGCTCCGGCTTGGGTGCCGGATGAACTCATCCGTTGGGAAGCCAGCTCGGCTGCCATCACCACCACCTATGCGTTGAATGCCCCCACCATCGGTGCGGCCACTTTCAACGGCTGCGACCGGACGGGCTACCCGTATAGCTGGAACAATGTCGATGTGGTGGGCTGGGCCGATACCCTGACTTCTTTGCCCATCAACCTCAACGGCTTTTCGCCGGAGTCGAACATCCATTTGATTTTCTCCCATCAGCGCGGCGGGCGGGGCAATGCGGCCGATGTCGGTGAGGATTCGCTCGTGGTCGAATTCAAGTCCATGGACACCTCGGGCAACCCGATTTGGACAACGGTCTGGAGCACAGACACCAGCGCCGTGGACGAGTTCAACCGGGTCTTTTTGCCGGTGGACCAAGCGGCGTGGTTGCAGTCCGGCTTCCAATTCCGATTCCGCAACTACGGCTCACTCTCTGGCAATGTGGACCTGTGGCACGTCGACTACGTGCTCCTCGACGACGCCATCGACCCCGCCATCTATTCGGTCGTATCGGAAGTGGCCTTCACCGAGCCGATGAACACGTTGTTGCGCGATTTTACCCGGATGCCGTGGACGCATTACGTGGCGAATCCTTCCTTGTTCATGCGGGACAGCGCCACCACCCAGCACATCAACCTCAGCCCGTCCCAAGCGGACAACGTGGCCGGTGGCTTCGCTGTTCGCCACGGCAGCGATGTCCAATCCTTCGACAACACGGCGGTCCTGACTTTCGTCGCTCCTGAGGCGCCTTTCGAGACCGATTACGCCATCGGTGTGGCGCCCAATGCGTTCGCCTTTGACCCCACGGTCAGCGACACGGCGGCCTCTTTCGAGGTAGCCTTCTACGAGAGCTCCATCGGATTGCAGCACCAACAAAAGGTCGGGGTGCTTGACAACGACAGCATCGGGTTCACCCAGGTGTTTGCGAACGACTATGCGTACGACGACGGTTCGGCCGAGCGCGCCTATGCGCTGACAGCGGCGGCGGGGAAGTTGGCGGTGCGGTACCCGTTGGCGCAAGCAGATACGTTGCTGGGTTTGGCCATCCACTTCACCCCGTATTACACGGATGCATCGGAAGAGACCTTCTTGCTGCGCGTGTGGGACGATGCGGCAGGGATGCCGGGGGAGGAGCTCGGCACGAATTACCAATTCCACTCGCCGAGCTACTACACCCAGGGGCCTGATGTCTTCGGTTATTTCCCCCTCGACGATCCGCTCCCGGTGGAGGGGGTCATCCACGTGGGGCTCGTGCAATCCTCGGATGCCATGTTGAATTTCGGGCTGGACAAGAACACGAATGCGAACGTGGGCAACGTGCATTACACCTTGGGGCTGGGTGCACAGTGGACCGCTTCGGAAATTGAAGGCAGCGTCATGATCCGGCCGGTGTTCCGGGCCGGCATGCAGCAGGAGTGGGTGGCGGTGGACGAGCCGGTAGCGGCGCAGACGGAAGTGCAGGTGATGCCCAATCCTGTGGATGGGGCGCTGCAGTTGGTCGGTCCGGCACACCAGGCTTGGCAGGTGTGGGACATCACGGGGCGCGTGCTGGCGAGTGGCCGGTCGGACGCCTCTGGGTGCGTGCGACTGGATGCGTCAGAGTGGCCGGCTGGGCTGGTGATCGTCCGTTTCGCGTCGGGTGAGCAGGCCAAATGTTTGGTCCAACACCCATGACGGACACCCCAGCGGAGGACTTCGAGTCCGAGGAATTATTCGAGCACCACCGGGTCGAAGTGGACCCCGGTCAACAGCCCCTGCGCGTCGACAAGTTCCTGACGAACCTGATCGCTCACATGTCGCGGTCGCGTCTGCAGCTGTCGGCAAAGGCCGGCTACGTGCGAATCAACGGCACGCCGGTCAAGCCCAACGCCAAAGTCAAGCCCGGGGACGTGGTGACCATCGAGCTGCCTCAGCCCGTGCGCAAGTTTGAGCTGGTTCCGGAGCCGATGGACCTCGACGTCTTGTACGAAGACGGTGCCGTGCTCGTGCTGAACAAGCCCGCGAACCTGGTGGTCCACCCGGGCAATGGCAACTACACGGGGACCCTTATTCACGGAGTCGTGTACCATTTCTTGCACGGCGGGGTGGAGGGATTGCCGACCACGGACCGCACCGGTGAGGTTCCGCGGCCGGGCCTCGTGCACCGCCTTGACAAGGACACCACCGGCATCATGGTCCTTGGTAAGACGGAGCACGCCATGACTTCGCTCAGTGAGCAGTTCTTCGAGCGGACGGTGGAGCGGCGTTATCGCGCGTTGGTTTGGGGGGATGTGGCGGAGGACGGCACAGTGACAGGCCACATCGGCCGGCACCGGCGCGACCGCAAGCTGTTCCAGGTCTTTGAGCACGGCGAGGAGGGCAAGCA
Source organism: Flavobacteriales bacterium (assembly GCA_023264155.1). GTDB lineage: Bacteria > Bacteroidota > Bacteroidia > Flavobacteriales_D > Sanyastnellaceae > JALQTD01. Next base: position 7,122 of record JALQTD010000074.1, read on the forward strand.
TGCGGTGACGCATTACCGGGTGATCGAACGGCTGGGCCCCGTGACCTTGGTGGAGTGCAAGCTCGAAACGGGGCGGACGCACCAAATCCGGGTGCACATGAAACACATCGGCCACCCCCTGTTCGGCGACGTTCAGTACGGTGGCAACCAAGCGGTCCGTGGCGTAGCGGGCGGCAAATACACGGCCTTCCTCAACAACTGCTTCGGCATCCTGCCCCGCCAAGCCCTGCACGCACAAAGCCTCGCCTTCACCCACCCCGAAACCGGCGAGTGGCTCACGTTCGAGAGCGATTTGCCCTCCGACATGGTGGAAGTGCTCGCCAAATGGCGCAGCTACCTGAGCTGAATTTGCCGCAAAGGAAAAGGCCGCCCTTGTGCGTGGCGACCTCTTCTATCTAAAAGGACCAGTTGTGTGCTGAACTGTTGCATAAACATACAGCGAACGGTTCAAATAGGTTCAAATACCTTCGTGTTTTTTTCACACGCTCTCCACAGGCTCCTGTAGCTATCTTGTTGTAAATCAGCTTGATTTATTCGATTTTTCGAAAGCTTCGAGGGCGAGGGTAGCGGCTTCCCATTGCTCCATTGCCGCGTGCACGGCGTGTTCGGCCTGTTCGAATTGATAGGCCAGTTCTGTTATTTTTTGACGGTTTTCTGGTGGGGTTTCTGCAATTTGAGCATTGAGGGCTTCCATTTCGGCCTCTCGTTCTGCAATCAGGGTTTCGGCTTTGCTTACCCGATTCCGCAGCGTACGCTCCTCTTTTTCAAGCGCTTTGCGTTCTTTGTATCCCAGGGCTGGAGCGCTGGGTGCTGCCTTGGTGTCGGCGCTTTTGGTTTGCTTGATGTGCACTTTTTTGGCATCACCAGCTTCATATGCACGGATGCTCGCCGCGTGCTTTTCGTGTAAAAATTGCCGAATATCCCCGATGTATTGCTTCAAGCCCGTCGGAGTCACCTCATAGACCAAATCCGTCAGTTCCGACAAAAAATCCCGGTCGTGGCTCACCACCATCAGGGTACCATCGTACGCCTTCAAGGCATTTTTCAGCACCTCCTTCGACTTGATGTCCAAGTGGTTCGTCGGTTCGTCGAGGATGAGGAAGTTGTAGGGATGCAGGAGCAGTTTGCACATCGCGAGCCGCGCCTTCTCCCCACCGGACAGCACCTTCACTTTCTTGTCCACATCTTCCCCTGAAAACAGGAAGGAGCCCAACAGCCCGCGCAGGTTCTTCCGCACATCGCCCACCGCTACTTCTTCGAGCGTTTCGAGCACGGTGAGGTTGCCGTCCAGTTCTTCCGCTTGGTTCTGAGCGTAATACCCGATGTCCACGTTGTGGCCGAGTTGCATCGCCCCGTCCGCTGATTCGAGGCCGAGGATGATCCGGGTGAACGTCGTCTTGCCCGCCCCGTTTTTCCCTACAAGCGCGACCTTCTCTTGCCGGGCGAGGATTAAATCCACCCCGTGGAAGACCTCCTTGCCGTCAAATGATTTCGCTACCTGCTCCGCCTCCACGACGACCTTTCCTGAGCGAGCAGCGGGTGGAAAACGGAAGCGGATGTTTTGGTTATCAGCGGCGTCGACCTCGAGCCGATCGAGTTTATCGAGTTTTTTGATGAGCGACTGCGCAAAGGCGGCCTTGTTCTTCTTCGCGCGGAACTTGTTGATGAGCTGCTCGGTGTCCTCGATGTACTTCTGTTGGTTTTTGTACGCCTGCTCTTGCCGTTCGCGCTCTTCTTCTCGCCAAACCTGATACGCCGAATACCCAGCCTTGTAGTCGTATAGTTTCAACGGCGTGATCTCCACCGTTCGGGTGGTCAAGTTGTCCAAAAATGCGCGGTCGTGTGAAATGAGCAGGATGGCACTGGCCGATTGCTGGAGAAAGCCCTCGAGCCATTGAATGCTCTCGATATCGAGGTGGTTCGTCGGCTCATCGAGGAGGAGTAGGTCGGGGTTTTGGAGCAGCAATTTGGCCAGCTCCACCCGCATTTGCCACCCCCCAGAAAACTCGGACATTTTCCGCGCCATGTCCTCCGGGGTGAATCCTAAGCCCTGCAAAATCCGCTGCACTTGCTCTTCCATGGTGTTTCCCCCGAGGACGTCCAACCGCTCGTTCGCCTCCGTCAGCTCCTCGATGAGTCGGTGGTAGGCGATGCTTTCATAGTCGGTGCGCTCCCCGAGTTCCTTCGAGATGCGCTCCACTGTGGCCTCGAGTTGCTGCAGCTCTTCGAACGCACTGCTGGCTTCCTCGAGCACGGTTTGCTCCTCGTTGTGCTCCATCTCCTGCGGCAGGTAGCCGATGCGGTAATCCTTGGGATAGGACACTTGGCCTTCGGTCGGGTTCTGGTGTCCTGAAATGATTTTCAGGAGGGTGGATTTGCCTGCGCCGTTGCGCCCCACCAGGCCAATCCGTTCACGTTTGCCAATGAACAGGTCCAACGATTCGAAAAGGGTGCGTTGTCCGAAGTGGACACCTACTTGAGTGAGGT
>JALQTD010000075.1 GCA_023264155.1 Flavobacteriales bacterium
ATTCAAGTGTTGCCGCTTGCATGCGCCGCCGGGAAAGGGCTGCGATGGCTTCGGCCGATTGGTGCACGGCCGTTGTCCGCGCAGTGATGAGGGCCGTGGCGTGGGTAGCAATGCGTTCGCGTTGCGCCTCCAATTCGCCGCGCCGGTTGCTGAGCTGCAATTGGGCGCTGCTGCCGATGCGCAGCCGGGCGTCGGTGAGGGCTTGAGCAAGCCGTTGGGTGTGCCGCTGGGCGCTCTGGCCGATGATTTGGCCCAAATCCAACACCTCCGCCCAAGCACCCGCGCACCGCTCCACCCACCGGTTCGCACAATCCGTCGGCGTCTTCCACGCCGTGTGCGCCACCAAATCCGCCACCACGAGGTCGCTCTCGTGCCCGATGCCCGTCCAAACCGGCACCGTCGCGGCCGCAATCCGCTTGCACAGCCCCAAATCGTTGAAGCAATCGAGGTCAATCTTCGAGCCGCCTCCGCGGACCAGCACGATCAACTCCGGCTCCCACGCCTCCGCCTGGCTCAGCGCGCGCACCAAATCCGCCGGCGCCCCATCGCCTTGCACCCGCGCTTCGAACACCCGCAAGTCCATTCGCAACCCATATGGGTTCCGGAGCGCCACCGTGCAGAAGTCCCTAAAACCGCTCGTTCCCGGGGAGCCCACGAGCGCCACGCGCTGCGGCACACGGGCCAGCGGCAACCGCTTGTTGAATTGCACTTCCCCGCTCGCGGTCAGCGCTTGGATGGTGGCCTGCTTGCGGCGTTCCAACTCGCCGAGCATGAAGCCCAAGTCGATTTTCTCAATGTGCAGGCTGAGGCCGTAGAGCTCGTGAAAAGAAACCCGGGCATGGAAAACAATTTCGGCCCCGCTGCGCAGCACGTTGGGCAATTCGGTCCCCAACTCTTCCTTGATGCGCTGGCCGCTGGCACGCCAAATCACCCCCCGCATCGCGGCCTGCTTCACGCCCTCCGCCTCGTCGATGAGGTCGAGGTACACGTGCCCCTCGCCCAGTCGGCCGTTGACCTTGACCACCTCGGCGCGCACCATCCACAGCCGGTTGGCCGTCGCCTTTTCCAAGGCCGATTTGATCGACTTGGCGACTTGGCGAAGGCTGTAAATCTTCGGTTGTGCGGCCGTTTCGCTCATCAGGGGTTCCAGAGGCGCAACACGTGCCCGTCCGCTCCGGTGAGGATGAGGTGGCCTGCGGGCAGGGTGCTCAGCATCAATCGGTTATCTCCCGGGCGCAACGTCCACGTACGCAGCAACTGGCCGTTCACGTTGAAGGCTTGTACGCTTGATGCGGTCGGCACGTGCCATTCCACCCCGCCATCTCGGATGAAGGGTTCCGCAGCGATTTCACCGCAATCCGGGCCGCAAATGGCCGTCGAAGCGCCTTCTTGGAGGACGAGCGACCCGCCCCCAAACGCGTCCCCTGCGGTTCCGCCGTTGCCGTTCGCGGCCAAAGAGGCGAAGTAAACCGTCACCGGCCCGGACCCCGCCTCCGGCGCCGTCCAATCCACGGTGAACGTGTTCGAAGCGCTCAGGTCGTTGTGTTCAAAAATGTGCCGGCCGGCAACGTCCTCCAATTGCCCATTCGCCGAAGGATTCGAAAACGTCCCCGCGTTGCTGTTGTCGCTCAACAGCGCCGTGGCTTGCAGCCCGTATCCCGCAGGATTCGACGAGGCATTCACTTCAAAACGCAACCGCATCGTCTCGCCGGGCAGGTAGAAAGTGAATTCCGTGGTCTCGTCCACGTCAGTCAGCATGGCCACCGGCTGCGGCGAAAAGGTCCCGCCGTTGTGGCATTGCGAACAGGGTTGATCGCTGCCTGGAGCACCTGTGCGGTCCTTGCCTTGGTGTTCGGCCACGCCGGCACTGTTGGCCATCAATCCGAGGGCCAACAAGCCCGTGCAACCAATGCTGAAGAGTCGCGTCTTTTTCATGTGGGGAAATTGTTGCCCCCGAAGTTACACTACCCGCAGGTTCTCACTTAATTTGGTCTCATGAAATTGCACCATCAATTTGCCGCTGCAGCCTTCGCGCTGCTGGTGGCCGCACCGACGCAAGCACAGAAGGTGGAAGGCGAAGCGCCAGCCCAGTACGAACACCTCGTCAAGGTGAATTTGCTCGACTTCGCGTGGGGCCAGTACACGGCGGTTTACGAGCGGGTGCTCGGGCCTTACACGTCGGTGGCCCTCAACCTCGGAGGCATTGGCTATTACGATTCCGCGAATTCGTACAGCTTGGGGTCGTACTACGATGAGTGGGGGATTTGGTACAACGCGCCGGCCGAGTTGGAGATGGAGGTGAGCGGTTGGGAGTTGACGCCGGAAATCCGCCGGTACGGGTTCATTTTTGACGGGATGCCCGAGGGGCTGTACGCCTCGGCGTTCGTGCAGTTGCGGGGGTTGACCGCGGAGGTGGATGAGACCTTGGATTTGGACCAAATCGACTCCGAACTCTACGGGCTCGATTACCCCTATGAAATCGACCACACCTTGAAGTTCTTCTCTGTGGGCGCCGGTTTCAACCTCGGCTACCAGTGGATGGCGGACAACGGCCTCGCCATCGATGCGTATTTCGGCCCCATGTTCCGCAGCGTAAGCCAAACCTACACCTTCGACAACCTGCCGGCAGGCCTCGATTCCAACCCGCAGGCCACCGCGGAAGACGCGACGGAGGACCGGTTGCGGAACGATTACTGGCTCAGCCGGCCGACATCGAACGACCTGTACAACGCCCGCACCGGACCTTGGGTGCGCGGAGGAATTTCAGTGGCGGTTTCGTTTTGATCCGTTGGGTCACAGCGAGCCTGTGTTTGTTCGCCTGCACGGCCGTGCCCGAACCGGAGCCGGAATCTGCTGAGGCGGTGCTGGCCGTCATCGACCGCTGCTTCGATGGGATGGCCTCCCACGACTCCACCTTGCTCGCGGCGAGCGTCCTGCCCGAGGCGGTCATCACCCGGCTCCGGACACGCTCCGATGGCAGCGTCGACGTGTACACCACGACCGGGGCGGACTTCGTTCGGGAAATCTCCCGGCCCGGTCCGGCCTACCGCGAACGCATTTGGTCCCCTCAGGTCATCGCGGGAGAGCAACTGGCCAGCGTGCGCGCACCCTACGACTTCCGCGTCGACACGGCGTTCAGCCACTGCGGCGTGGACCACTTCACGCTCATCCGCGGGAACACCGGCTGGATGATCCAAAGCATCGCCTACACCCACGATTTGACGGACGCTGCCGCCTGCCGCGCCCGTTATGCAACCCCTTGATCCATGAACCGATTTCGCCGCATCGCCCTTTACCTGCTCGTTTTGGCTTTAGCCGCCGGCATCATTGCCTACCGCCAGTGGAACAAACCCCACACGGATTTCACTGAGCTCGACGCTGCAGCGCAGCTCACGGTCACCGAGCTCGTGCAATCCTTCGATCACGGCTCTTCACCGTGGCTCAATCAGCCCGTCGAGGTCACTGGTCAAATCGGCCAGGCCGATGAGAACGGGGGTACGCTAGAAGGCGGGGTGGTCTTCACGTGGGCCGAGGGCATCACTCCGCAGGTGCTTCGGTCCGGTGACGGGGTGACCTTGAAAGGGCGGCTGGTCGGGTTCGATGACCTGTTCGGCGAGGCCCGGATGGACCAGTGTGTCCTGCGCTGACCCCGCACACGCAACATTTCTGTTAATTTTGGTGTCCACTCAAGGAGATGCGTAGAATTATACCCCTGTTCGCCCTGCTCATCGGGGCCTTTTCCGTTGCCACGGCGCAGCTGACCATCACGTCCGACATGACGCTGGAGGAGTATGTGAACGACATTTTGCTCGGCTCGGGTGTGAGCGCATCGAACATCACCTACACGGGGAGCATGATGCAGCTGGGCTACCTTGAGAACGGTGAAGCGGAGTTTTCGGTGGCTTCGGGCTTGGTCCTGAGCACGGAGGTGGCGGAAGCCACGGATTGCGGAACTGTGGGGTTCTGCGCGGATTGCATCGGCCAGTTCACGGACGATGATTTGCTGGACATTGCGAACAGTGTGCCGCCGTTGATAGGCCAAAACTTCACCGTCGGAGACGTGAACGACGGGTGCATCCTCGAGTTCGACTTCATCGCCACCGGCGACACCGTCCGATTCAACTACGTGTTCGCTTCGGACGAGTATTTGACCTTCATCAACACGACGTACAACGACGTGTTCGCCTTCTTCCTGAGCGGCCCCGGCATCACGGGCCCCTACGCTTCTCCCCCCGGATTCCCGGACGGCGCGGTGAACATCGCTGCGGTGCCGGACAGCGATCCCCCGCTGCCCATCACGATTTCGTCCGTCAACCCGAACACCAACGCCGAGTACTACATCGACAACCCCGGGGGCCAAGACCCTTGCATCAACGGGTACACCGTGCCTTTTACCGCTGAGTACGAAGTGGAGTGCGGCGAGACCTACCACATCAAGCTGGCCATCGCGGACGGTTCTGACGGGGCCCTCGAGTCCATCGTCGTCCTCGAGGAGGGTTCGTTCACTTCAACGGCGGTGGTGGATGTGGATTTGTCCATCGACGTGGGCGGCCCCGAGGAAAACACCATCTACGAAGGTTGCGGCACGGCGACCCTCACCTTCACCCGACCGATTGAAACCATCCTCGAGCTGGAGGAAATGGTGGTCATTGACTATTCGAGCAGCGTCGGCATCAACGGCGTCGATTTCACCTTGCTGCCCGACACCATCATTTTTCCGCCCAATGTGAACACGGTGGAATTTGAGCTGCAGGCCTTTGAGGACGGCATCCCCGAGCCTGCAGAAACCGTCGTTTTCGAAATCCTGAACCTCGCGGCCTGCAACAACCAGGGTTTGACCACCTACTTTGAATTCGAAATCGCCGACGATCCCGACCCCCTGAGCATCGTGGCTCCCGGGGTCCAGATGTGTCCGGGAGAATCGCGCGTGCTCCTGCCCGAAGTGACGGGCGGGTACGGCCACTACACGTACACGTGGTGCGACGGTTCCACCTTGGACACCCTGGTCGTGTCGCCTCCGGACAGTTACACCTGCACGCTCGTGGTCGGGGATACATGCGCGTTGCCGACGGCTGCCGCCGACTTCGATGTCGAGGTCTTGTTGCCGCCCAACGCCACGGCGGGAGAGGACCTGATTGCTTGCGGCGATGCCACGCTGGAGGGCAGCATCATCGGATTGCCGCCATCGTCCTGCGTGAACGAATCCGGGTTTTACACGTATTGCTACGACAATGCCCAGGATGTTTCCTTCACCTATTGCCCGGACAACCCGGGCGATGGGTCGTACATGACTGTTTCGTTTGAGGCGGGTTCGGTTGAGAACTTCTTCGACGAGTTTTGGGTCTACGATGGCCCCGACACCAATTCCCCCCTGCTCGCGGGCCCCATTTACGGAGACCTGAGCGGCATGACGTTCACAGCCAACAATTCCGACGGCTGCATCACCATCGCGCTGACCCCGGACTTTTCGGTTTCGTGTACCAGTGGTTCCCAGACGGAGTGGGCGTACAACGTCGGGTGCACGAATGCTGGGGGGGTGAACTGGATGTGGTCGCCAGCGGCGGGATTGTCCACCACGACCTTGCCGAATCCAACGGTCACCATCACGGAGCCCACGGTGTACACCTTGGAGGCGAGTTTGGCCTATTACCCTTTCTGCGCGATGACGGATGAAGTGCTTGTGACGCCTTCGTTCTCGTTTGAAATGACGCCGGTGGATCCGAGTTGTTTCGGCAACGATGGCGAGGTGTCCGTGGAGGTGACGCCGAATGGTACGACCGGGCCGTGGATGATTGAGGCGGTGGATGATGAAGGCCAAACCCTCGCCTCCGCGCTCAACTTCGGAGGTCCCTCCGTCCTCTCCGGTCTGCCTCCCGGCGATTTCGAGCTTTGGGTCTCCGACAGCTATTGCGATGCCATGGAGCCTTTCACGCTCGCCGAGCCCGAACTCCTGACCATCTCGGCCTCGCCCGACACGACCATCTGCATCAACGGCACGGCCACCCTCACGGCGGTCCCGGCCTTTGATGATCCCAACTTGGCCTGGATTTGGAACACAAACGAAACGACGGCTACCATCGAAGTCGGCCCCGTCGGCCCCACCCTCTACACGGTGGAGGCCACCTACGATGCGGGATGCCTGACGAATGAAGTCCAAATCCTAGTCGATCAATACGACCCGCTCGCCATCGAACTCACCGCAGGCGATGCCATCTGCATCGGTGACAGCGCGCTCGTCGGCGTGAACGAGGTCCTCGGCGGCCTCGCTCCGTACAACTTCGCCTGGACGGCAGCAGGCCCAGGCGGCTCCTTCAACCCGACTTTGCAGGAGCAGGAGGTTTCGCCGGAAGCCACGACGACCTACTGCGTGGACGTCACGGACGCGTGCGAAACCCCGATGGCCAGTGGCTGCGTGGAAGTGGTCATCCCCGAGCTTGTGGATCCCAGCTTCCTCACCGACACCCTCGGCGGCTGCCACCCGCTGACCATCAGTTTCGAAGGCCAAGCCACGAACCCCCAGTTCATCGCTTCGGAGTACTGGAGCTTCGGCGACGGCGGGGAATCGACCGCACTCGGCACGGCGGTGCACACGTACATCGACGAAGGCGTCTGGGACATCCAGCACACGGTGGTCACGGTGGACGGCTGCGTCTTCACGGCGTTCGAACCGGCGTATTTGGTGACGTACGACCCGCCGGTGGCGGAATTTGCGGCAACGCCATGGCAGACCGCGGTGCCATTGACCTATTTCGAGTTCACGGAGTACGCCTACAACGAGGCGAGCTACCTGTGGGACTTCGGGGGCATGGGCACGTCAGAGGAGCCCAACCCGGATTTCACCTTCCCGGAAGGTGTGGCCGCGGAGTACCCGATTACCCTGACCGTGGAGAACGAATGGGGGTGTGTGGATGCGGTGACGCATGCGGTTTTGGTCCAAGAGTCCTTTGTGCTTTTCGTTCCCAACATGTTCACGCCCGACATGGACGGCCTCAACGATGCGTGGAAAATCACGGGCATCGACGTGGATGAGACCGATTTCATCGTGCAAGTGTTCGACCGCTGGGGCGAAATCATTTACGAAAGCACGGACATCCACGCGGCCTGGGTGGGCGATGTCGACAACGGGACGCATTTCGCAGCCAACGGCACGTACCTCTGGCGGGTGGAGACGAAAAGCCTGGCCACGGGTGAGCGGAAGGAGGTCCTCGGCCACGTGACCATTGCGCGCTAACGCCTGATCACGCCGCGAGGTACAGCACGGCGAATCCTACGAGGAACAGCAGGCCAGCCCAAGCCCAGCCTTGCAAGGCTGCCGAAGGTCGCGCCTCCTCGGGCACGTGGCGTGTCACCAGGTACAGGTTGAGTCCGCCGATGATCGGGGCGACAAGGAAGCTGAGGGTAGTCGCCACGTCCACCAGGTCGGTGATGTTAGAAGGAAAGGCCAAAATCAGCAACAGCGCACCCGCCGCCACCCCCATCAGCACCCCGCGCTCGCCCGATGCGCTCGGTTGCGCTTCGGTCACCGCCTCCCAGGCGGCGGCGAGCGATCGGCTGTACCCATCGAGGCAGGCCACGACCGTGCCGAGCATGGCCGTGAACGAGGCGGCGGCCACGGGCCACCAGCTCCAGCCGCCGAGCACTTCCGTGTAGACGTCGACGAACCCGGCCGCGAACGCTACGGTGCCTTCGGGAAACGATTTGCCCTCGGCGAAGAGCAAGAGCGCGCCGAGTCCGAGGAACAGGAGGGCGAGGAGGGCGCTGATACCGTAGCCGACGTTGAATTCGCGCAGCGTGGCGCGCAAGGGCGGGTGGTAGCCGGTTTGGCGGATGCGCTCGAGGGTCCAAATGCTGTTCCAAGCGCTCAGGTCAACGGCGGTGGGCATCCAACCCATCAGGGCGATGAGGAAGGCGAGCCCCGCGCCTTGCCACGGATTGAACGCGGCCGGGGTGGGCGGGACTGCACTCAAGGGCGTGTGGTGCCAGGCGAGGCCGAAGGCGAGGACGGTGCTGACGAGCAAGACGGCCGCCACCGCTTTGATGAGGCCGTCGAGCGCTTGGAACCGACCGAGGGCGAGGAGTGCAACGGAGAGCCCGAACAGCGCCACGGCCACGGAAGGGGTCGCGTTGCTGCCCCACCACGCGCTCACGCCGAGCAGGTGGTCGAGGAACGAGGCCGTGACGATGCCCACGGCACCGAGGACGAAGAAGGAGGTGCCGATGGTTACGAGCAGGTAACCCCAGGCCGCGACCTTGCCCACGCGCCGGTAGCCGGCAATGAGGTGGGTGCCGGTGGCGTTCGCGTAACGGCTGCCGAATTCGAAAAACGGGTACTTGGCGACGTTGGCGGCGATCACGGCCCAGACCAGGCCCCAGCCGGCCAGGGCGCCAGCGCGGGTCGATTGCACCAAGTGGCTGACGCCGATCGCCGTCGATGCGAAGAGGATGCCGGGGCCCAGGAGTTGCCAGAGCCGGGAAGGGGAGGTGGGGCGGTTGCGTGCGTCGAGGGTGCGGTAGGTGACGAAGATGCGGTAGGCGGTCAGGATTTGGGCTACCCGATCCGTGCTCAAGCGGTCCACATCCTGCGAATAACGGGGCAGCCAGCGGTTCATCCGGCTCAACAACTCCCAAAAAAAGCGGGCAATCATGCCCCAATGATAGCACGATTGCCCGAACCCAACAACCCGCCGAAGCGTCAGGACTTTTTCTCGCCCACGAACCAGTCCTCCTTGTACTTGAACAGCACGTTGAAGGTCGTGAGGCTGCCATAAATCCGGGTGATGTACTGCTGCAGTTCCACCTTGTCGCTGTCGCTCAGCTTGTCGTTCGCGTTCAATTTCGCTTCGAGCACCCGCAGGCGGTCGCGCGTCATGACGATCTTGTGAAAGAACTGGTCGATCGGCACTTCCTTGCCCTTGAGCCCGGCATCTTCGGGTTGCAAAATCATGGTGCCGCCGTCCCATTTGTCGGCGAGGGCGACGATTTCGACGGTGTCATCGCCCTTCATTTCGTCGATGTATTCGGCGAACACGTGTTCTACGGCTGCGATGATGTCGCTGACGTCGGGCTCCGGCGTGTCGAAGTCGCTTGCTTCGATGAGTTCAAAGGATCCGTAGGATTTGGCGATTTCTTTCTCGCCGTGTTCCTTGAAGTAGACGCGCCAAAAATCACCGTCTTGGCCGAAAATCACCCCTTCGCCGTTCGCGGGGTGCAGGACTTTTGCTCCGATTCCAATCATAACGTGTTGCGTTGTGGATGGTATTTACTTTTGCCGAATGAAAAATGTTGCGTTTTGGGGGGTGTTTTTTGCGGTGCTGGCGTGGGGGTGCAAGGATCCGGAGCCGGAGCCCCAGCCGGAGCCGCGTCCGTCCGCGCCGGCGTGGTCCCTCGACGGGTTGACCGTTTACGAGGTGTTTCCCCGCCAG
>JALQTD010000076.1 GCA_023264155.1 Flavobacteriales bacterium
CTGATTCTGTTCGTCCAGTATTTCGTGTCTTAGCCGTTCAGGCGCATCACGTCTATTATCGAGCAGAGCCAAATGCACGGGTTGAGGTGGTGCGGATTTTGCATCAACAGATGAGCTTAACGCGGTGGTTTGGGGGCTGAATTGCTGACGCGGCGGTAGACGTGGTCGAAATCGTCCTCGGGCGGGCCGATGCGCACGAATTCGAAGCCGGCGCGCTGGAGGACGCGGACGCTCGCCGTGTTGTCGGGCAGGACGCGGGCGTAGAGCGGGCTGATGCCCGCGGCGTCGGCCCAAGCGAGCACGGCGGCAGCGGCTTCGGTGGCGATGCCTTGGCCCCAGCACGCGCGCTTGAAGAGGTAGCCGAACTCGACCCAGCCGTAATCGGGTTTGGCCTTCATGCCGATGGTGCCGATGGCCTCCCCGCTGGCCACCGATTCGACAAGCCAAAACCCGTAGCCGTACCGATCAAACGGCGGGTCCTTCGCGAGCATGGCCGAAATCGCGGGCACGCTGGCGAACCGCCGGCCCGGGTCGATGTAGGTCATCACCTCCGGATCGCACTGGAGCCGGAAGTACGCGAGCCGGTCGCGGTCGCAGTCGGTCCAGCGTCGGAAGCGGAGGCGCGGGGTGGGCGGCGGCGGGTCGGGGATGCGGGCGGTAGGGAAGGACATGGCGGGCAATTTAAGGTGCGGGGGGTGAGGGGGTTGCGGGGTTTGGCCTATTTTTGCGCCCAAATTCTAGACCAAATGGCTACCAACCGCACCTTCACCATGATCAAGCCGGACGCAACCGGCGCTGGCAACACGGGAAAAATCATCGACCGCATCATCGAAGCGGGCTTCACCATCAAGGCGATGAAGTGGACGCAACTCAGCATGGCCGACGCAAGCGCGTTCTACGCCGTGCACGCTGAGCGCCCCTTCTTCGGCGAGCTCACCGAGTACATGACCAGCGGCCCGATCGTGGCAGCCATCCTCGAAAAAGACAACGCCGTTGCGGACTTCCGCGAACTGATCGGCGCGACGAACCCCGCTGAAGCCAAGCCCGGCACCATCCGCGCGGACTTCGCTGAGAGCATCGCGGCCAACGCCGTGCACGGTTCGGACAGCGACGAAAACGCAGCCATCGAAGGCGCGTTCTTCTTCTCGACGCGCGAGCACGCGTAAGCGATACCGATTTATAGGGAAGCCGGTCCTGCGAGGGGCCGGCTTTTTTTGTGCTGACGTGTTTTTGTCCGCGGAGGTCAGGCGGAGGGCGTGTCGGGGAAGAAGGCGTTGTCGAAGTTCAGGAGGTAGAGCTCTTTCTCGGCCCGGGTGAAGGCCGTATACAACCAGCGCAGGAAGGCGATGTCGATGAGCTCCTCGGTCAGGTAGCCCTGGTCGATGATGACGGCCGGCCATTGCCCGCCCTGCGCCTTGTGGCAGGTGAGCGACCAGGCGAACTTCACTTGCAGGGCTTGGTAGCACGGGTCTTGCTTGACGGCTTTTGCGATGGACCGCTTGTCGCCGAGGTGCACGTAGTCTTCGGCCACCGCGTCGAACAGGGCTTGGAGCTCGGCGTGTGGCAGGGAGGCGCCTTCGTAGTTGAGCACGCTCAGGTGGATGACCACCGCGAAGGGCTGCTCCTCGGGCAGGTCGATGAGCCGGATTTCGGCCTCGGCGAAGGACTGCCCGTAGCGTTCGAACCGCTTGGTGATGCGCACGATTTCGACGACGTCGCCGTTGGCCAGCAGGGTGTTGGGCAGCGATGTGGCTTGGGCCAGCCAGTGGTAGTTGTTCTTGACGACCATCAGGCGGTCGCCGGCGTTGAGGTCCTCTTCTTGCCAAAGGACGCGAACGCGGATCTGCTGGTTGAACAGGTTTGCGCGCTTGTTCGAGCGGGTGATGACGACCACGCCGTCCTCGCCGTACCGGTTGTGGAGGTCTTCGAGCGCCTCTTGCAGGTCGTAGCCGTCGAGCTGTTTGAAGTCGGGGAAGCCGAGTTGGAGCGCGGGGAAGGAGGTGTCGCCGGATTCGAGCTGGAGCCGGAGCCGGTGCGCGTTGAAGAGGATGCCGCTGTCGAGTTCTTGGCGCACCACGTCCGTCAGGCGGATGGTGGCGATGGTGAGGTAGAAACCGGACCGGAGGCCGGGCTCGTCGAGGGCCGGGCTGGTGTCGCAGCCGATGGGGGGCAGCTGGGCGTCGTCGCCGACGAGGATGAGGCGGCAGTTTTCGCCGGAATAGACGTACTCGATGAGGTCGTCGAGGAGGCTGCGGTAGGAGAAGCCGGCCTCGTCGGAGCGGCCGCCGGACTCGCCGATCATGGAGGCTTCGTCCACGATGAAGACGGCGCCGGTGAGGGGGTTGGGGGCGAGGGCCGTGGCGGGCTGGCCGTCGCGCGACCGGGTTTGGACGTAGATGCGGCGGTGGATGGTCGAGGCGGGGATGCCCGCGTAGCGCTCCATGACCTTCGCCGCGCGACCGGTGGGGGCGAGGAGGACCGTGGGCACGCCTTGCTGGGCGAGGACGCGGACGAGGGCGCCGACCGAAGTGGTCTTTCCGGTACCCGCGTAGCCGCGGATGATGAGGGCGCACCGGGGGCGGTCGCTGAGGAGGAAGCGCGCCGAGGCGTGGATGAGCCGCTCTTGGCCGGGGGTGGGGGCGTGGGGGAAGGCGGACAGGATTTGGCCTTCCAACTGATCGAGGGCATCGTTCACAGGCCAAAGGTACCGCGCAGCCGCCCCCTCGATTCTTCACACTTAGGAATTGTGCAAAGCTGAAAGGATGTTGTAGATTCGCGCAGCAATTCAGAAGCCATGGACAAGTTTTTCCGCGAAGCCAATAAGTACGTCATCACCATCATCCTGGTGGCGTTTGGGATCCTGTTCCTTAACAAGTACCTCTCGGGCGATGAGCTGGAGAGCCAGCCGGAGGCGATGTTGTGGGCGTCCGTGGCGTTGATTGCCGTGGGGTTGCTGGCGATGCCGGCGGTGCTCGAGCGGTTGAATCGCGCGATTTACATCGCGCTCGCGGTGGTGGGATCGTTCGCAGCAGTGTATTTGGCCTACGCGGTTTTCTACAGCGTCGATGAGGAAATCCAGTTTCAAGAGACCAAAGCCGAGGTCCAAGCCGTGACCATACAGCGCCTCAAGGACATCCGCGATGCGCAGGAAGCCTTTCACGACATCCACGGCTACTACACCAACTCCTTTGACTCCCTCGCGGCATTCATGAACGAGCCGGTGTTGCCGGTGAAATACAGCATGGGGTCGTTCCACGATACGCTTCCCGAGGCCACCTCGTTGGAGGAGGGATACGTCTTGCGCCGGGATGAGGTGGCGGAAGTGGCCGCTCGTTTGGGGCTGGATGCGGATGCCTTCTTGGATGACATCGTGAACGATGCGAGCCCTTACAAGGTGCGGGACACCCTTTACACCTCGTTCTGGGCGGAAAACTTTGCCCCAGAGAAGCGTGCGGAGAAGAAGTTGCCCGCAGTAGAGCTCGAAAGCTTGTGGTACAATCCGTTGACGGGGGTGAAGTTCTACATCGCCACGGACAGCGTGGAAGTGGGTGGGGTACCTCAATCGACCATCCTCGTGAAGGACATGACCCCATTCGGACGGGATAAGGTGAAGAAAGACACCTTGCAGTTCGGTTCGCTCACGGATGCCCACACGGATGGCAACTGGCGCAACTGAGGCGCCGCTCCTGTTGATGCATTGGGACGGTTCCCGCCTGCAATGGGCGGTGACCGAAGGGGGGGCGTGCTTGAGTGCGGGTGAGGAAGTGGCAGAGGGTGAGGCCCAAGTCGTGGCAACGCTCGAGGCGCTCCGGGGCAAGGGCCTGACGGCAGAGGAGGTGGTCTGGTCGGAGCGGCATGCCCGGTTTTCATTGGTTCCGGATTTGGTGGACGGGGAGGTGGCGTTCGCGCTCGAGCACGGCTCGGCAGTGGGCGCATTGAAGCCGTTTCGGTCGGAGCGGTTTGGTGATCCAATGGCGTGCTGGGAGGAGCGGGATGCGGCGGTTGAGGAGGCGGTTTTGCGGGCTTGGCCGGGGGCGCGCGTGGCGAGCGGGACCCTGGCGTGGTTGGAATCGGTGGCGCGACGGGAGGCGACGGGGTTGGCGGTCTATGTGGATGCGTCGCCGGGGCGGTTGATGTGGTCGCGCTGGATGGATGGGGCGTTGCGCGGGGCGCGGGCTACAGCGGATTTGCATCCGGAAAATGTGTTGTACCAAATCGCAAACGCCCTGCACCGCGATGGGGCCGACCCCGCTGCTTGCCGGCTGGTTTTGAGCGGGGATGTTCCCGCCGGGTTCGCCGAGTTGTTCGAGCGGTTTTTCCTCGAGGTGGCGGCATTGGAGCCGTTTCGGTCGTTTGAGTCGGAGGAGTTGGCATTGAAACCGGGCCGGTGGGCGGCCCTTTGGAATTTGGCAGGATGCGCATCATAGGCGGGGCGTTGAAAGGTCGGCGCTTGGCGCCGGTGAAGGGGTGGACCGGGCGGCCCACCACCGACTTCGGTCGGGAGAGCTTGTTCAACCTGCTCCGCAGCCGGGTGGACATCGACGGGGCGGACGTCCTCGACTTGTTCGCCGGCAGCGGCATGGTGTCCCTGGAATTTGCATCGCGCGGTGCGGCTTCGGTGACGGCTTTGGAGCGCGATCCGAAGGCGGTGCGCCACATTTCGTCGGCCTTCGACCAGTTCGATCTCGACCATTGCCGGGCTTTGCGCGGCGACGTCTTCCAGTTCGTCACCCGGCCCATCACTTCGTTCGACATCGTGTTCGCTGATCCGCCTTATGACCTCGATCGGATGTCGGAGCTGCCGGCCTTGATCCTCGGCAGCGGGTTGCTCGCCCCCGACGGCTTGCTCATCCTTGAGCACGGGGAGCGCACGCATTTCGAAGACGAGCCCGGCTTCATTGAGCACCGCCATTACGGACAGGTGTATTTCAGCTTCTTCGAGCAGGCGTGAGCGGGCGGCGGCTGAAACGTTAATTCGGCGAATTGGTTCGCTGAATTCACGTTAATTCGGCGATTGGGTTCGCTGAATTTACGTAAATTAGCCCTCATGGAACGGCAATCGGCTTTTATTGAACGTGCCATCACGGACCGGCTTCGGGGGAAGTTGGCCGCGAACAAGGTGCTGCTGATTTACGGCACCCGCAGGGTGGGCAAGACGGCCCTGTCCCAGCGGCTGGCGCAAGATGCCAGCGATCCAGTGCTTTTTTTGAACGCAGAAGATGAGCAAGTTCAACGCCTGTTCGCGACCCAAACCCGCGATCGGTTTGCCCAAATCGTCGGCCCCCATCGGCTCCTCTTCATCGACGAGGCCCAAGCCATCCCCGAGGTGGGCAAGCGCTTGAAGTTCCTCGTGGACAGCTTCCCTGAAGTGACCGTCGTGGCAACGGGCTCGTCCAGTTTCGATTTGAATGCATCGGTAGGCGAACCGCTGACCGGGCGCCGGGTTACGTATGAGTTGTTTCCGTTTTCAGTCGGGGAGTTGGTGGCACACCAGGGGAGGATGAAAACCGAGGCGCAGCTCGCGCACTATTTGGTGCACGGCATGTACCCAGAGGTGGTCACGGATCCGCTTGAGGCGGCGGACTACCTGCGGGAGTTGACCGATGCTTACCTGATGAAGGACCTGCTCCAGTACGACGGGGTGAAGCATTCGGCGAAGTTGATGGAACTGCTGCGGCTTTTGGCCTACCAAATCGGGAGTGAAGTGTCTCAAAATGAGCTCGCAAACCAACTGAATCTGTCGAAAGACACGGTCGGTAAATACCTGGACTTGCTCACAAAGGTGTTCGTCATCTTCAAGCTGCCGGGTTATAGCCGGAACCTGCGCAAGGAGGTGGTGAAGTCGGCCAAATGGTATTTCACCGATAACGGCATCCGCAACGCGCTGATTCGCGATTTTTCGCCGCTCGAAGGCCGCAACGATCGCGGGGCGTTGTGGGAGAATTTTTGCATCTCAGAGCGGCGGAAATTGCTCGGCAATCGGGGCGACCGGGCGGAATTGCATTTCTGGAGAACGTACGACCAGCAGGAACTCGACTTGCTTGAAGTCCGTGATGGGCGGATCGCGGCGGTGGAACTCAAATGGAATCCGAAGCGTGCCGCTCGTGTTCCTGCAGGATTTGCGCGCGCTTACCCGGAGGCGACCTTCGAAGTGGTGCATCCCGAAAACTTCTTCGATTGGTTGCTTTAAGTGCACGCGAAAAACGTGCGGTTGGCGTTTCGTAATTTGGTCCCAAATCTCCCCATGAAACGAGCAGTTTTTCCCGGTTCATTCGATCCCCTGACGAAAGGGCATGAGAACATTTTGCGGCGCGCGCTGCCCCTGTTTGACGAGGTCATCATCGGCGTCGGCGTGAATTCGTCGAAGCAGTCGATGTTCAGCATGGAGCAGCGGCTGGCGTGGCTCGAGGCCGTGTTTGCCGATGTGCCGCAGGTGCGGGCCGAGGCGTACGAGGGGTTGACGGCGGACTTTTGCGAGCGGGTGGGGGCGACGTGGCTCATCCGCGGGGTGCGCAACGGGGGCGATTTTGAGTACGAGCGGACCATTGCCCAAATGACCCGGCAGCTCCGCCCGTCCATCGAGACCGTGATCCTTTTCACCGATCCGGAGCACGCGCCCATTCATTCGACGGTGGTGCGGGAGATCCTGCGGAACAACGGGGACGTGTCGGCTTTCGTGCCGGCGGCCATTGCGGAGGCGATCGGATGAGGGGGGGGCTTGCGATGTTGTTGGCGTTGCCTTGCGCTGCGCTGGGTCAGTCATTGCAGATGCGGCTCGCGGGCTGTCCTTCCGTGGGGACGGTCCACCTCGAGCGGGTGGATGCGGTGACGGGCCAGGTGCGCTGGGTGGATGCGGCGCTCGTGGAGTCCGGGCGTGCGGCGTTCGCGTTGGAGCCGGGGGCGGGGGAGCGCTGGGTGGTGGAGGCGCCGCCGTACAGTTGGAAGCTGACCACACGAGCGGGGGAGCCGGCGGTGGCGGTTTGCCATTGCCCAGCCGAGGCGCCGATGCGGTTGCGGAATGTGTACGGAGCGGTGAGCTGGGAGGCGCCGGACGGACAGGCGGTCGCGCATCCGATGGGGGTGCTGGATTCGCTGGGTTTGGCCGCCTTGACTGAATTTCAGGAGTTGGAGTACGATTTGATGTCGGCCACGGGGGCGGTGGGCAGCCGCTCCTTTGTGTCCGACTCGGTGTGGGCCGCCGCGGAGGGGCGGATGTCCGCCCGATTCGCGGCCGCTGAGCAGCGACTGACGGAGCCTTGGGCGCGGGATGCGCTCCTGCGCGAGCGCATGAACTGGGCGGTGACGACGGGGGCAAGCGACGCGGAGTTGCGCGCGGCTTTCGGGGCTTACCTCGAGGAGGACGGCCGCCATCCGAACGAGCAGTTCATGTCGAAGGCCCTGCGCGATGCGGCCGCCCTCGCTTGGGCGAATTGGTGGGAGGAGGTCGATGACGCGGCGCTTGGCGAGGCGCTCAAGTCCCGCAACGCGGAGGCCACTTTGGAGGCGATGGGGCCGGCGGCCGACGCTGCGGACTGGGCGTGGTGGGTCTGGGCCCGCATGCAGCCGACGCATCCGTTCGTGACCCGCGCGTTTGCCATGTGGACCGGCCCTTCGGCCTTCGTCGAGGGGGTAGGCCAAATCCTGCGTCCCCTTCCCCCCGTTCCCCCCGAAGGTTGGACCACCCGCTCCGGCGACCTCGAACGGCTCGCCGAAGTCAGCCGTGGCATGCGCTCGGTGCTCCTCCTCGTCAAGGACGGCTCCACTGCCGCCCTACGCGAGCGCGCCCTCTTCGCCCAGCTCGCCGAATCGAACAAGCGCCGGGACGTCCAATTCTTCGTCGTTTCCCTCGATCCCACCGAGTCGGCCTGGCAGTCCACCCAAGCCGCCCGGGCCTCCCGCTCCGAGCAGCTCCGCTGGATCGGCGCCGACCCCCGCGCCCTCGAGGCCTGGTCCATCTCGACGGTCCCCACCACGGTCATCCTCGGCCCCGACGGCGACCCCTTGCCCGGCCGCCAACCCCTCCCGAGCGAAGGCCTCGGCGCCACCATCGAACGCTGGCCCCGCTAACCCCCGGTCCCGCTTGAGCCGATTCCCGTGCCAAATCGGCTCAATGATGCCATGTTTTTGAGCCGAAAGAAAGGTCGGTCACGGCTGCGCCTTCCGGAAAGGGGCCGTGCCTCGCGTGAACATTTCGAGCGGGTGCCGCTGCAATTTCAATCGAACGTCTTGACCCCATGACTTCCTGTCGGACTTCAGCGGTCCCATTGAACCTCCCACCTCGGGGGTGCCGCCCCACAATAGGGCCAGTCCAAGTATTCCTTGCGTTGGAGAACAATGCGTTCATGCTCGGGCCAAGGTTGCAGAAATTCTGCGGTCCAGTCCTCCGTGTCAACATCCCATCGAGCACTTCCGCCGTTGTCGCTGATCGTCAACGATTGAAGCGGCCCAAAATCCACACAGGAAAAGCGGAATTCGTTGCTTTTCGCATCCCAGGATTCGAAAGTGAGCAGTCCCGAAAACTGAAGTTGCTGGTTGATGAAATTGTTTGAAGCGCACAAATTGAAAAACACGAAATCCAATCCATCTGCTGCATTCGGTAGTTCGAGGGCTTGGGTTAACCCCGATTCACTTCCAGCCGAAACCACGTAGAGCATGGAGCCGGAGGGATAGAAAGAGGTGATGCGCTCCCAAGCGCGAAGGGCTTCAGGGGATTGGGACAGTCCTGAATAGCCGCTGCAAAGGAGGGGCGCAATCAGGAGAAGTCGGATGTGCATGAGCATGTTCGTGCGTTTAGGCTTTAGGGAAATCATTCAAAAAAATCCAGGTCCAACTCCTTCACTTCATACGTGTGCCTAACCTGCACGCCCACATTGTATTCGAACATCAAACGCGTGAGCTGAAAGCCGTCGATGAGGATGATGGTATGGTGCGCTTCTTTCGCCTTTTGGATGGCCTTGCTATCGAAAGTGGAGGTGGTGATGAAAACGCCCTTGCGCGTGTCGCCGCTCATTGCGCCGATGAAGTTGCGGATTTCGGGCTCGCGGACCTTGTTGGCGCTGCTGTAGCGTTTGGCCTGCGTGTAAATCTTTTCCAAACCCAATTTGTCCTCGTTGATGATGCCATCGATTCCGAAATCGCCCGTTTTCGACGTCTCAGTGAATTCGCCATATCCCATTTGTTTGAGCAGCACGAGGATGATTTTCTCAAACTCGAACGGGTCCATCGCTTGCAGCTTCTCTAATAATTCGGAGAGCACGGTTTCTTTCAGTTCGTTAATGCCCGAATCGATGAGGTCTTGCGGAGAATTCGAAGGGTCGAACAGTTGTGGTTGCCGCTTGTTCAGCTTATTCGCCTCGGCGGCCTCCCGGTG
>JALQTD010000077.1 GCA_023264155.1 Flavobacteriales bacterium
GGACTGGGGTTGGCGATCAGCCACAACATCATCAAAATCCATGGTGGGGAATTGGTTTTGGCCAGCAACCCACCCGCCGGGCCCACCACTTTTTCATTCACCCTTCCCTCATGAAACGCCTCCTCATCGTCGACGACGACCCCAACATCGTGATGGCCCTCGATTACCTCATGCGGTCGAAAGGCCTTGACGTCAGCATTGCCCGCAACGGCGGCGAGGCGCTGCAGGCCTTGGAAGCGGGGCGTTTCGACCTCGTTTTGCTCGACATCACCATGCCCGATGTGGACGGCTTTGAAATCTGCGCGACCATCAAGGCGCATCCGGAATGGCGGAGCACCCACGTGGTCTTTTTGAGTGCCAAAAGCAAGCAGGAGGACATCAACCGGGGCCTCGAGTTGGGCGCCACCGACTACATCGTTAAACCGTTTTCGACCCGCTTCCTGAGCCGGCGGGTCCTTGAAATTCTGGACGTGCAATGAACACGCAATACCTCACCGCTTTCGAGCGGAGCATCGCGGACCCCGAGGGGTTTTGGATGGACGAAGCCCAGGAGCTGAGCTGGATGGTGCCGCCTTCACGGGCACTCGACCGGCTGCCCAACGGGGCCTCGCAGTGGTTCCCCGACGGGATGCTGAACACCAGCGCCCTGTGCCTCGACGTGCACGTGGCGGCCGGCCGGGGCGACCAGCTCGCCCTGATCTACGACAGCCCGGTCACCGGGGTGGTGCGGAAGTACACCTATTCCGAGCTGCTCGCCGAGGTGAATGCGTTGGCCGCTGGCCTCTCCGCGGCCGGCGTGGGCAAGGGCGACACGGCCATCATCTACATGCCCATGATTCCCGAGGCCGCCATCGCCATGTTGGCGTGCGCCCGGATCGGGGCGGTGCACAGCGTGGTCTTCGGTGGCTTCGCTCCGCGCGAACTGGCCATTCGGATGGATGACGCCCGGCCGAAGGTGATCCTGACCGCTGATGCCGGGGTGGAAGTGCAGCGCGTCATCGATTACAAGCCCTTGGTCGACGAAGCGATTGCCCACGCCCAGCACCAGCCCGAGCGGGTGGTGGTTTTTCACCGGGGCTTAGCGGGGACATGCCAAATGGGAGCACGGGACATCCGGTGGGACGACTTCGTCCAAGCCGGAGCGGAAGTACCGCCCACACCCGTCGGCTCCAACGATCCGCTCTACATCCTCTACACCTCCGGCACCACCGGTCTGCCGAAAGGCATCGTCCGGGAAAACGGCGGGCACGCGGTGGCCCTGCGCTACAGCATGGAACACATTTACGGCATCCAGCCCGGGGAAGTCTTCTGGGCGGCCTCCGATGTGGGCTGGGTGGTCGGCCACAGCTACATCGTCTACGCGCCGCTCCTGCGCGGGGCGACCACGGTGCTGTTCGAAGGCAAGCCCATCAAGACGCCGGACGCGAGCACGTTTTGGCGCGTCATCGCCGAACACCGGGTGGTCACGATGTTCACCGCTCCGACCGCCATCCGCGCCATCCGGAAGGAAGATCCGCAAGCCGAGCTGCTCCAAGCCTTCGACCTGCGCCATTTCCGAGCGCAGTTCCTGGCGGGCGAACGGTGCGATGCGGACACCCTGAACTGGACGCGGGACGTGTTGCAGGTGCCCGTCATCGATCACTGGTGGCAAACCGAGAGCGGCTGGCCCATGCTCGGGCAGTGCCTCGGGTACGGCCTCGACGCGGTCAAGCCGGGGTCTGCGAGCTTTCCCATCCCCGGTTACGACGTGCGCATCGTGACGGCCGAGGGCGCTGAAGCGGCGCCCGGCGAGGAGGGCTTGGTCTGCGTAAAGCTGCCCTTGCCTCCGGGCGCCCTCGCCGACCTGTGGAACAACACCGAACGGTTCGAGCAAGGCTACCTCACGCCCGTGCCCGGGCATTACTTCAGCGGGGACGGCGGCTACCGCGATGCCGACGGCTACGTGTTCATCACGGGGCGCGTCGATGACGTCATCAACGTGGCGGGCCACCGGCTCAGCACAGCCGAGATGGAAGAAATCCTGGCCGCACACCCCGGTGTGGCCGAGTGCGCGTGCTTCGGCGTGCATTGCGACCTGAAGGGGCAAGTCCCCATGGCGCTTGTGGTTCCCACGGGGTCGGGCGACTTCGAAGCGCTCGCCACCGAACTCAAGGCCGCCATCCGGCACGAAATCGGCGCCATCGCCAGCCTCAAAGCCGTGGTGGCCGTGGAGCGCCTGCCGAAAACGCGCAGCGGCAAAATCCTGCGCAAAACCCTCCGGGCCATCGCCGATGGCGTGGAATACAAGGTGCCGTCGACCATCGACGATCCCACCATCCTCACTGAAATCGAACAAACGCTACAACCTTCACAACCATGAACTTCTACGAAATCGACTCCTTCGACAAGTACCAAGATGCCTACCGGACTTCCGTTGAACAACCGAGTGCTTTTTGGGACAACATCGCCCAAAACTTCCACTGGCACACCCTGTGGAACAAGACCTTGGAGTGGGACTTCGACGGGCCCAACATCAAGTGGTTCCAAGGCGGCACGCTGAACATCACGGAGAACGCCATCGACCGGCATTTGGCGGAACACGGGGAGGATGTGGCGGTGATTTGGGAACCGAACAACCCGCACGAGAAGGCGGTGAAGCTGACCTACCGGGAACTGAGCGCGGAGGTGAACCGGTTTGCCAACGTGCTCAAGGCGCGGGGCATCGGCAAGGGCGACCGCGTGGCCATTTACATGCCGATGATTCCGGAGTTGACCATCGGGGTGCTCGCTTGCGCCCGCATCGGGGCCGTGCACAGCGTGGTGTTCGCCGGCTTCTCGGCGCATGCGTTGGCGGACCGGATCAACGACTCGCAGTGCAAGGCGGTGTTGACTTCGGACGGGATGTTCCGGGGGAACAAGTCGCTGGCCGTGAAGGAAACGGTGGACGAGGCGCTGGCTTCGTGCACGTCGGTCGAGACCGTGGTGGTGGTGCAGCGGGATGAGCGCGAGGTCACGATGGTCGACGGACGGGATGTGTGGTACCACGAGGCGTGTGTTGGCGAGTCGGACGTGTGTCCGGCCGAGGTGATGGACGCCGAGGACCTGCTGGTCATCCTGTACACCTCGGGTTCGACGGGCAAGCCGAAGGGCGTGGTGCACACGTGCGGCGGGTACATGGTGTACGCCGGGTACAGCTTCAAAAACGTGTTCCAGTACGAGCGCGGGGACGTGTACTGGTGCACAGCGGATGTGGGGTGGATCACGGGGCACAGCTACATCATTTACGGGCCGCTGTTGAACGGGGCGACGACCGTGATGTTCGAGGGGGTGCCGACGTTTCCGGATGCGGGGCGGTTTTGGCAAGTGGTGGACAAGCACCGGGTAAACCAATTCTACACCGCGCCCACCGCGATCCGCGCCCTCATGGCCATGGGCGACGAGTGGGTCAACGACGCCGACCTGCACAGCTTGAAGGTCATCGGCTCGGTCGGGGAACCGATCAACGCCGAAGCCTGGTACTGGTACCACGAAAAGGTGGGCCGCGGCCGGTGTCCCATCGTGGACACGTGGTGGCAGACGGAGACGGGCGGGCACATGATTTCGGGGCTGGGCGATTTGAGTCCGCAGCGGGCGACGTTTGCGGGGCTGCCGCTGCCGGGCGTGCAACCGGTGCTGCTGGATTCCGATGGGCAGGAAATCGCCGGGGATGGCGTCGAAGGCTACCTCTGCATCAAGCACCCGTGGCCGTCGATGTTGCGGACCACCTATGGCGACCACGAACGCTGCAAGAACACGTACTTCAGCCACTACAACGGCTACTACTTCACGGGAGATGGCGCGCGCCGCGAGGACGGGATGTACCGCATCATCGGCCGGGTGGATGATGTCATCAATGTGAGCGGACACCGGTTTGGCACGGCGGAAATCGAGAACGCCATCAACTCCAGCTCCGTCGTCACCGAAAGCGCAGTCGTTGGCTACCCCCACGACATCAAAGGCCAAGGCATCTACGCCTACGTCATCCTCGAAGGCGAAGGCCACGACCACGACCAGGTTCGCCGCGAAATCGTGGCCACACTCGTCGAAGAAATCGGGCCGATTGCCAAGCCCGACGTCATCCAAATCGTGCCCGGCCTGCCGAAGACCCGCTCGGGCAAGATCATGCGCCGCATCCTGCGGAAGGTGGCCGAGGGCGACACGAGCAACCTCGGCGACACCTCGACCTTGCTCGATCCGAGCGTGGTGGACGTGATCAAGGCCGACGCCGAGAAGTTGCAGGTTTGACCCGTGGCTGAGGAGCTGTTTCTGCACCGGCGGATTGCCGACGAGTTGGCGGCTCACCCCCCGTTCAGTGAGTTGGGGCGTGAGCCGCTGCTCGTGCTTGCGGAGCACGCGGAGGTCACGTATGTGGCGCCGGGTGAGTGGCTGTTTGCTGCGGGCGATGCGCTGCACGAGCGGATTTACTTTGTCCAAAAAGGCACCCTCACCCTCTGGCGGGACGGCGAACGGGTCGACCACGTGGAGCGCGGCGAGCTGCTGGGGCTGCGGACGCTGTTCCAAACCGGGACGTACCAAGCCGGCGCCCGTCCGCTCAACGACGCCCTCGTCTACGGCCTCCCCCTCGACCTCGCCAAGCAGTGCCTGGTGCACAACCCAGACACCGAGCATTTCTTTCAGCTCGACTGGAAAGGCGACCGGGAGGATTTCGTGCCGAGCGGGACGAGTTTGCGGCGGCTCATGAAAGCGCGGAGCAGCCACCTCATCCTGCCCGTGACGGACAGCAACCTCCGGCTGGAGCCCGCCCCCGCGCTGACGGCTTCCCCCGGCGCGTTGATCACCGAAGTGGCGGCAGCCATGACCGCGGCCGGCAGCGATGCGGCGGTGCTGGTCGACGCGCAGGGGCATCCCCAGGGCATCCTGACCGACAAGGACTTGCGGACCTTCCTCGGGCGGCCTGGGTTCCGGATGGACGCCCGAGCCGCTGACGTGATGAATGCGCCCGTGAAGACCTTTCCTCCGGCGCTGACCTATGCCGGGGCGATGGTGGGGATGGTGGAAGGGCGGATCCACCATTTGGTCATCACAGAGGACGGTACGGATGCAAGCCCGGTGGTGGGCATCCTGTCCGACCACGACCTGCTGCTCGAGCAGGCGCTGAATCCGACCATCATCGCGAAGCACATCGCGGGGGCGAACGACCGGAATGCCTTGCTGCGCGCGGGCAACAAGGTGGAGCAGTTGCGGCTGAACTACATCGAGGCGAACGTCAGCACGAGCTACTTGCTGAAGGTGTTGACGCAGTTTTACAGCGGGCTCTATGCCGGGGCGTTGCGGCTTGCCGAATTGGAGCTGGGCCCGGCGCCTTGCCGGTGGGCTTGGATTGTGCTGGGCAGCCTGGGGCGCGGGGAGCAGCTGCTTCGGACGGACCAAGACCACGCGCTGGTGCTGGAGTCGGGCGGGCACGACGCGTATTTTGCGGCGTTTGCGGGCCATGTGAGCGGGACGATGGAGGTGTTGGGGTTCGAGGAGGACCAGTTTGGGGTGAGCGCCACGCAGCCGCTTTGGCGGGGGACGCCGGAGGAGTGGGCGGATCGGCTGGCGGGGTGGATGCGCGAGGGAGCGGGCGATGCCTTGCTGCGGCTGAGCATTGTGCTGGACGCGCGGGTGGTGGCGGGGGAAAAGGATTTGGCCTTGCGCCCGTTTCAGGCCTTTTACGGAAACCTGACCGCCGCCGCTCCCCTGCTGCACACGTTCGCGCAAGACGCCCTGCGCAACCCCAGTCCGCTCGGGATGTTCAAGCAGCTGAAGCTCGACCGCAGCGGGCAATTCGACCTCAAACTGCGCGCCATCCTGCCGTTCATCGATGCGGCGAAGGTGCTCGCGTCCAGCGCCGGCAAGGCCCACGTGAGCAGCACCGTCGGGCGGCTCGAAGCGGTGAAAGACGGCAGCAACGACGAACTGATGAACAGCGCCATCCACGCGTATGAAATCCTGCTCGAGATGCGGAGCAAGTTCGCCTCGGACGCGAACGAGCACGGGCGCTACATCGACCCAGAAGCACTCGACCAGCTCGATAAACAACTGTTGCGCAACGTGTTGAAAACGCTCGAAGCGTTGCAAGCCCACCTGAAATTGCGGTTCAAGCTGTGAAGTGGTTGCGGCGGGAAGGGTTCGATTTGCACGCGGTGACGTACTGGGTGCTGGACACAGAAACCACGGGATTCGATGTGCGGAAGGACCGCATCCTGAGCGTGGGGGGCGTTCGGGTGGAAGGCGGCACCGTCCTCGCGCGCACCGCCCGGGAGTGGTTTGTCCGGGGCGAAGAGGGATTGGGGGAGTCGCCGACCATCCACGGCATCACGCGGGAACAACTGGAGGCCGGCGTGTCGGAAGCGGCGGTGTGGTCGGCGCTGGAGGCCGAGGCGGACGCGGTTTGGGTGGCGCATTATGCGGCGTTCGATCGGGACATGTTGGAGGCGTTGCGCCGGCGGGCGGGCGGTCCGGAGCGGGCGGTTCGCTGGCTGGACACGATGGACCTCGAAACCGCCCTCCACCCTTCGAAGGCGCGGAATGCCGAGGCGCTCAAGCTGGACACGTTGCTCGCCGGCTACGGCATTGAAGCGGTGCAGCGGCATTCGGCGTTGGGCGACGCATACAGCACGGCGCTCTTGCTCCAGCGGCAACTCGCAGCCTTGCGGGCCCGGGGCGTGCGGCTTTCGGACGCGCTGCACCGGCCGCGCCGGGGGTTGTTGTGACGGTTGGCGCAACCTTGAACCGCCCCAGTTGTTCATTGAATATGCACCGCCTCCTTGCCTTTGCCGCAGCTTGCTGCCTTGCCGTTCCGCTTTCAGGCCAAACCGGATCCCTCATCGCCCTGCGCCACACCTCCTCCGGCCTCGCGTTGACCGCCACCACCCTCGACCCGTTCGCGGTCACCCCTTTGACCCTGAACGCCATCACCTCCGACGCCTACCCGTCGGGCGTGGCCGACTTGGACTGCTTTGCCGACCGGTTCTTCTACGTCCGGGGCATCCCGCAGCGGCTCGTCACGGCCGACGCCACCACGGGCGCGCTGCTCCACCACGTGACGGTCGCGAACCCCTTGGACGCCAGCGTTCGCCTTTCGAACATCGCCTACGACTGGACCGACGACCGCGTCATCGGAACGGCAGCCGTGTCCGGAACGTTGAACCAAACGAACCTGTACCTCATCGAGGTGGATCCCGCCACGGGCGCGGTCACGGTGTTGTCGGAGAGCCCGGCCGTCGGGGCGTACCACGGGAGCGGCAATTGCGACCTCGACGCGGCGGGGAACCGCTATTTCCTGCTGGGCTCGTACCGGCTGTACACGTGGGATGCGCTGACGGGGGAGTTGCTGAGCACGGAGGTGCTTCCGAATTTGGACCCCACTGCTTCAGGCCAAAGCCTGACCCACCTCGCCTACCATCCCCTCGAAAACGCCCTCTACGCCCTCCACAAGCGCGAACCCGACGAATACAATCCGTGGGGCCCGCCCTTCCAAAGCGAGATGCGGCTCGTCCGCAAAGCCCTGCCCGACGGGGATTGGGAGTTCGTCAGCGGCGAGGTCCTGTCGATGGACGGCATCCAAAGCGGCGGCTGCGACCTCGATCCGTTCAACAACCGCTACTTCTACATCCAGGACGACCAAATCCGGGTCGTAGATGCCGCGACCGGCCTGCTGACTGCGAGCTACGATGCGCCCGATGGTGCCGTCATCAGCGAGTGGGCGAACTTCCAATACCACGACTTGTCGACCCCGGTGGCAGCGGCGATCGAAGTGGTCGATACGGTTTTGGTGGAATGGGATGGCGTGTCGCCGATGGCACTTGAGCACGGCTTGGGCGGGATGCTGGAGGGCGCCTGGGCGGACGGCGGCCCGGGCGAAGCGCTAGCAGACGGCACGTGGGCCGTGAACGGATTTGGCGGGCTCGACTGGGCGGGCTGGCGGATGGGAGCAAGCGGCCGGGGCATTGAGGTGGCGCAGCATTACGAGGTCATTCCTGCGGCGAGCCCGGTGGGAGTGGCGGAAGTGTCGGAGGAACGGTGGAGCGTGTTTCCCAATCCGGTCCAGCCTGGAGCCGTCATGAACGTTGTGGGCGAGGCTGCCGCGCGGCAGGACTGGACGCTGCGGGCGCTCGCTGATGGGCGGAGTGTTGAGACCGGGCAGCTGGTGGTGCCGACGGACGCAGCCCCCGGATTGTACGTTTGGGAGCGAGCGGGCCGGCGATCGGCGCCGTTTGTGGTCACTGGATGGTGAGGTCGGCGATGTCCACCTCGAAGGGCTGTGCAGTGCCGTCGTACTTCATGAGCCCAATGCGAAGGACCGCGCCGAGTTCCTGAGCCGCATTGACAGGGGGTTTCGCCGTGCTCCCTACCTGGGACCAAACCAAATCCCCCACCGGCACTGCGACCGCCCCCCAGTCCTCCGGCACATCGAACACGGCTTGCACCGCCGGCATGTACCACAACTGCGAGGTGTTCAAGACAAGTTTGAACGGCCCGCCCGTGCCGCGGCAAGTGATGCGGATCTCGCTCGCTTCCCGAAGGTCCCAACGGCCCCAAGGGCTGCGGATCGAACTGAAACCGCCGTTGTTTTCGAGTCGGGTGTGCCCCTCCCAATGGAGGCCGCTTTCCCGTAATTCTAGCCGGCCCTCGGACATCCCGCCCATCACATTGTCGTTCTGAATGTACCAATCGGTCGTGGGCAAATCAGCGAAGTGAAACTGCAGCAAAGGGATGAGCATGAGCAATGGAAGCATGCCGGAATAACCCTGCAAGCGGCCAAGTTGTTCCATTGTGCGGCCTCACATCATCAGAAGCCATGCATTTACGGTGATATGAGCACGTCAGTTAAGGGCACGAGAAGTTGTTGAACCACACCTTCCTCTCATTCTTCGATACGACTCTAGCCAATCGTTCAAAAAAATGATATGAACAGCCAAATAAACACCACAAACAGCCACACTTCATAGCCAAAACAATCGACATTTACTTTATGGCACACAACAACCAAGGGAATTTCATTGCACGTCGCAAGTGGAATCAATCGCTCAGGGCGGTGGCATCGGCTGCTTTCATTTTGATGACTTCAGCAGTCGCTGCCCAATTTGACACGCTCTCGGTAGGCAATCGGAGGTATGTTCAGATCAATGAAGAGCAGGCTTTAGGTTTGATTGAAGCCCAAAACACGACCATTCAACTCCTCACCACTTCGGGTGACTCCTTGGTCCATTCCCTCGTCTATGCAGCGGATTCCATCGGCGTGCTGAACGGGTCACTGGCTACCGCAGCGGATTCCATCGGCGAGCTGAACGGGGCACTGGCTACCGCAGCGGATTCCA